>NZ_JBEPCJ010000040.1:0-89102 GCF_040299565.1 Spirillospora sp. NPDC000708 | reverse complement strand
GCCATCACGGACGGCCGCACGCCGATCAGCGAGCGGGCTGGGAACCCATCCTACAGCCTCAGCCGTCGCGCGAGCGCGTTATCTGACCGGTGGGGACGACGCCGGAGGCGAGCCCCCACCGGGAAGCTCGCGAAACGAGGTCGCGCTCGCCCAAGCCCGGTCAAGGTGCGAGCCGCCAGGCGAGCACCTTGGGCCGGGGTTGCCTTAAACCGCAGCGTGGAGCCAGCGCACCGGAGCGCCGTCGCCGGCGCGGCGGAAGGGCTCCAGCTCGTTGTCCCACGGCGTGCCGAGGAGCCGCTCGAGCTCGTGCTCCAGGTTCGTCTTGCCGACGGCGGCGTTGGCCATGACCGAGCGCAGCCGGTCCTCGGGCACCATGATGTCGCCGTTGGCGCCGATGACGCCGCTGAACACCCCGAGGGTCGGGGTGAAGCTGTAGCGGACGCCGTCGCTGCCGGGCGTCGGATCCTCGGTGGCCTCGAACCGCACCAGCTTCCAGTTGCGCAGGGCCGAGGTGATCCCTGCCGCGGTGCCCGGCCTGCCCTCCCAATGAAGCTCGGCGCGCAGCGTCCCCGGCGCGGCCGCTTGATCAGCCCACTCAAGGGAAACGGGCACGCCGAGAACACCTGCGGCGGCCCACTCGATGTGCGGGCTCAGCGCAGGTGGCGCGGAGTGGACGTAGAAAACGCCACGTGCGGTCACCGGACCTCCTGGATCTGTACCGAGGCTCGTCTTCCCCTACGGCCTCGTACGTCCCAAGACGGCGTCCGCGTCCCTCATTGTGCATCATCGGCCCGGGTCGCACCACCGTGACTTCACCGTTTGCCGAACGCTTGACCACGGGATGCGCGCCGTTCACCGCTCTCGGCCGCCAAGCGTAGGCCCTGACCCCGCCGCCGCGCCGCCGTTTCGGCGCGTTCGGCGGTCACTTTCGGTCGCCTTTCCGGCACGATGAGTGCCGATTCCGTGGGCAGGGAGGGAACGCGATGCTCGACCAGGAGGCGCGACTGGTCCGGTTGCTGGCGCGGCACCGCGACGCGGTGATGGTGGAGCCGGTGCCGGGGCGGCGGGCGCTGGTGCGCCGCGACCAGGTCCTCGTCTCCGGCCGGGACGCGGACGCCGCGCAGGACCTGGTGCGGCGCTGGTGCGACGCGCGGGAGGACGAGGCGGGCGCGACCCGGCTGCGGCTGCGGCCGTCGGCGAAGGTGGACGTGTGCGAACTGTCCGCCCAGTTGTCCGGTGGTGGCCGCCATCGGACGCTGAGCGTGTCGCCGAACCATCTCGTCCACGGCCAGCCGATGTGGTGGAGCGGCCCGGCCGACCGGCCGCGCCCGGCGGCGCCGCTGCCCGCTCCGGTCGCGGCGGGCGCGCGCCGGGACGTGACGGTGGCGATCCTCGACACGGGCCTGTCGCCGCATCCCTGGTACGAGGACACGGCGTGGTTTCGCGAGCAGCGCGACGAGGTGGCGGAGGTGCTCGACGCCGACCTCGACCTCGAACTGGACGCGCAGGCGGGCCACGGCACGTTCATCGCCGGCGTGGTGCTGCGGCACGCGCCGACGGCGGAACTCCGCGCGCTGCGCGTCATCGGCGGGGACGGCGTCGGCGACGAGCTGGACGTCATCCGCGCGCTCGCCCGGCTCACGGCCTGGGGGCGCGCGGACGTGGTGAACATCTCGCTCGGCTGCCACACCTTCGACGACCGCCCGTCGCCGGTGCTGGCGCGGGCGATCATCGCGCTCGGCCGCCGGACGGTCGTCGTGGCGTGCGCGGGGAACACCGCGAGCGAGCGCCCGTTCTGGCCGGCCGCGATGAAGCCCGTCATCGGGGTGGCGGCGCTCGACGGGGACGACCGGGCCTGGTTCTCCAACTACGGCTGGTGGGTCGACGCGTGCGCGCCGGGGGTCGACGTGGCGAGCACCCATGTGTGGTTCGACGGCCCGCGCGCCCCCTCGGGAGGCGTCGACGCGGACCGGTTCGAGGGCTACGCGACGTGGAGCGGGACGTCGTTCGCGGCGCCTGCCGTGGCCGGGCGGATCGCCGGGCTCGCCGCGCGGGAGGGCTTGGACGCGCCGTCCGCGGCGGACCGGGTCCTCGATCCGGCGCGCTGCGTGACCCTCCCCGATCTCGGCGTACTCATCAGTTCTTGAGCACGGTCCGATGGCGAAGCGGTAACCGCGCACGGAGCGTCGCCGCATTTCAACTTAGGGTGATCAACCGATGTCGGCGGATGACGTGGTGGGAGCCCCCTTGGCGACTTTGCAGGACGACGATACGAGCGCGCTGGTGGTGCGGGCTCGGGACGGCGACGATGCGGCGTGGGCGCGGCTCGTCGAGCGGTACAGCGGGCTGCTGTGGTCGATCGCCCGCGCGCACGGGCTGGACGACGCCGACGCGGGCGATGTGGTGCAGACGTCCTGGTTGCGGCTGGTGGAACGGATCGGCGCGCTCGACGACCCGTCCGCGGCGGGATGCTGGCTGGCGACGACGGCGCGCAACGAGTGCAGGGCCCTGGTGCGGCGGCGGGCCCGGGACCTGGCGCCGGTGCCGCTCGGCACCCGTCCGGCGTCCGGCCCGGACGAGGTGGCGGTCGCCCGCGACCGGCTGGGCCGCGTCGGCGCCGCGCTGGAGGCGCTCCCCCGCCGCTGCCGGACGCTGCTGCGGCTGTTCGCGCAGGCGGCCAGCTACGCCGAGCTCGCGGCGGCGCTGGGCGTCCCGGTCGGCAGCGTCGGTCCGACGCGGGCCCGCTGCCTGGCGGCGCTGCGGAGGCTCGTCCCGTGAACGACGAGGAGCTGATGGCGGGGGCGCGGGCCGCGTTCGACGTCCTCGACCCGGTGCCGGAGGGCGTGCTCGCGGCGGCGCGTTCGGCGCTCGCGTGGCGGACGCCGGCGGCGGCGCTGGCGGAGCTGCACCGGGACGGCGCCGTGCGTCCGGCGGCGGGCGTGCGCGGCGGGACGGGCCGGTCGCTGACGTTCAGCTGCCCCCGGTCGGCGGTGGAGATCGAGGTCACCGGCGACGGGCGGCACCGCGAGATCACCGGGCGGCTCGTCCCGCCGGCGAACGCCGAGATCGTCGTCCGGCACGGCGGCCTTCCGGCGGGGCGTCCGGCCGGGCGCACCGGGCCAGCCGGAATGTTCTGCCTTCCGCAGGTGCCGGAAGGGCTGGTCAGCCTGCTGTTCCGGCTGCCGGACGGCTCGTCGGTCGTCACCAGCTGGGTCCGCGTGTGAGCGGCGAGGACGAGCGGGCGCTGCTGTGGCTGGCGGCGATCGACCCGGCGACCGCGCACGCCCGCGCGACGACGCTGCTGGAGCGCGGCGACGACATCCTCGCGCTGCGGATCGCGGGCCTGGCGTGCAAGGAGCTGGGGCGCCTGGAGGAGGGGCTGGCCTTCCTGCACCGGGCGCTCGACCTGGCGACCGGGCGCGAGACGCCCCGCGCGTCGCCCGAGGACGACGGCTGGCCGGTGTTCGCCGACGACGCGTGGACCGGTGACACCCGTCCCGACCCGTACACCGCCGCGAAGGTCCGGATGAACCTCGTGGGTCTCCTGACGGCTCGCGGCGACCTCGCCGGGGCGCTGGCCCACGCGGAGGAGGCGGAGACCGTCCTGCGCGGTGAGGAGGCGGACCGGCTGGCCGCCAACAAGGCCTGCGCCCTGGCCCGCGCGGGACGCGTCGCGGAGGCGCACGACGTCGCGGAGCGCGCGCTCGCGGGGCTGCGGCGGGGGCACGACCGGGCGGCGCTCAACGGGCTGCTGACCAACATCGGGCTCGCGCGGGCGATGCGCGGCGACTTCGGCGGCGCCGAGGAGGCCCTCGCGGAGGCCGTCGCGGTCGGCGAGGCCGCCGGGCTGCGGCACCAGACGGCGATGGCCAAGGGCAACCTGGCGTTCGCGGTGTCGCGGCGCGGGGACGTCCCGCGCGCCCTGCGGCTGTACGCGGAGGCCGAGCCGTTCCTGACCGGGGAGCGCCTGGCGCAGTGCCGCCTGGACCAGGCGGAGACCCTCATCGTCGCGGGCCTGCCGAGGGAGGCGCGGCCCCTCCTCGACGCGGCCCTGGACGCGGCGAAGGCGCACGGCTACAGGTGCGACGTCGCGGACGCCCTCCTGCTCCGCGCGCACGCGGAACTCGCGGACGGCGACCCCGGACGCGCCGCCGGGAGCGCCGCGCGGGCACGGGACGCGTTCGCCGGGCAGGAGCGCCCCGGCTGGATCCCGCTCGCCGAGCACGTGCTGATCAAGGCGCGCTGGGAGGCGGGCGAGCGGTCCGGCGCGCTGCTGGCGGACGCCTCCGCGGCGGCGGGCCTGCTCGGCGACGGCGGATGGGCCGGGCCCGCCGCCGAGACCCGCGTCATCGCGGCGCGGGTCGCGATGGCCCTCGGCAGGCCGTCCGCCCATCTGCTGGCGGAGGTCGACGGTACGGACGGCCCCGCGGCGGTCCGGATCGCCGGATGGCACGCGACCGCGCTGGCATGCTCGGCGCGCGGCGACGTCCCGGGCGCGGTCGGCGCCGTCCGCGCAGGGCTGGAGGCGGCCGCGCGGCACGCGGAGGCGTTCGGCGCGCTGGACCTGCGGGCCCGCGCGGCGGGCCTCGCCGGGGAGCTGGCCGCGCTCGGGCTCGGCCTCGCCGGGTCCGCCACGGAGTTGCTGGGCCTGGAGGAGCGGCGGCGCGCCATCGCCCGCCCGGCGCGGCTGCGGCCGCCCGCCGACCCCGAGCGCGCGGGGGCGCTGGCGGCGCTGCGGGCGCTCAGCGCCGCGCACACCTGCGACGCGGCGGGCGGCGGCGTCCCGTCCGTGCTCGCCGCCGACCTGGCGGCCCTGGAAGCGAAGGTCAGCGCGCACACCCGCCGCCGTTCCGGCGGGCCGCCCGGCCCGGAGGCCCCCGAGCCCGCCGAGATCGCCGCCGCGCTCGGCGACCGCGCCCTCGTCGAACTGGTCGCCGTCGGCGCCGAGCTGCACGCGGTGACCGTCGCCGGCGGCCGGACCCGCAGGCACCGGCTCGGCGACCGCGACGCCGCCGCCCGCGAGACGGGCCTGATCCGCTACGCGCTGGGCCGCCTCGCGAGCGCGGACGACCCCGCCGCGATCACCGCCGCCGCCGAAGCCGCCGAACGGCTCGACCGGCTCCTGCTGGCGCCGGTCCGGGCCGACGTCGGCGACCGCGACCTGGTGATCGCCCCGGCGGGTCCGCTGCACGGCCTGCCCTGGGCGGTGCTGCCGTCGCTGGCGGGACGCCCGTTCACGGTCGTCCCGTCGGCCGCGGCCTGGCTGCGCGCCCGCGCCGACCGTCCGTCCGGCGGCCGCGCCGTCCTGGTCGCGGGACCCGGCCTCGCCCACGCCGGGCGCGAGATCGCCGCGCTCCGCCGCGTCCACGCCGACGCGCACGTCATAGACGGCTTGGAGGCGCGCGCGGAACCCGTCCGCGACGCGCTGGACGGCGCCGCGCTCGCCCACATCGCCGCCCACGGCGAGTTCAGCGAGGGCAATGCGCTGTTCTCGCGGCTGCGGCTGGCCGACGGGCCGCTGACCGTCCACGACCTGGACGCGCTCGCGGCGCCGCCGCGGCTGGTGGTGCTGTCGGCGTGCGACATCGGCCGCTCCGACGAGGGCGACGCCGCTGTCGGGATGGCGGGCGTGCTGCTGGCCCTCGGCGCCGCCACGGTGATCGCCAGCGTCGCGCCCGTCCGGGACGCCACGACACCGGAGTTCATGGCGGCGTTCCACGCCGGGCTGGCGTCGGGGCTGCCGCCGTCCCGCGCGCTCGCCGCCGTGCCGCGCCCGCCCGGCGCGGCAGGCTTCCTCTGTTTCGGCTCAGGATGACGACCGGCCCGTGGCCGGCCGGGACCACCCGGACCGGCCACGGGCCGTCATGTCAGGAATCGCCCGTCGCGACGGGATGGGCAGGGTCGGCGACCCAGTTCGACCAGGATCCGACATAGAGGGCCGCGGGTATCCCCGCGAGGTGGAGCGCCAGGATCTCGTGCGCCGCCGTCACCCCGGAACCGCAGTAGGCGCCGACGTCCAGCGCGTCGGTCGCGCCGAGCTGCGCGAACCGCTCGCGCAGCAGCTCCGGCGGCAGGAACCGGCCGTCCACGCCGACGTTCCCGGACGTCGGAGCGTTCCGAGCGCCCGGGATGTGCCCGGCGACCGGGTCGACGGGCTCGGTCTCACCGCGGTACCGCTCGGCGGCGCGGGCGTCCAGCAGCACCCCCGTCGTCGCCAGCGCGGCGGCCCCCTCCGCGTCCAGCACGGGCAGCCGGCCCGGACGGGCGAAGAAGTCGCCCGGCTTGACGTCCGGCTCCTCGGTGGTGACCGGGTGGCCCGCCTCCGTCCAGGCCCGGTAGCCGCCGTTCAGTACGCGGACCTTGTCGTGGCCGAAGTAGCGCAGCGACCACCAGACGCGCGCCGCCGCCGTGGAGTCGGCGTCGTCGTAGACCACGACGAGCCGGTCCCCCGACACGCCGGCGCGGCGCATCGCGGCCTCGAAGTCACCGGACGGGGGCAGCGGATGGCGCCCGGCCGGCCCCGGCGGCCCGGCCACGTCGCGGTCCAGGTCGACGAACACGGCTCCGGGGAGGTGGCCCTTGCGGTAGGAGTCGATTCCCGGCGGCCCCGCCAGATGCCAACGCACGTCCAGCAGGACCAAGGGGGTCTGCTGCCGGAGCAGCCGGTCCAGCGCGGGCACTTCGATGAGAGGGTGCACATCGCCAGTTTGACCTTCGTCGCCCTGATTGAGGAGGGGCTCGGCGGGGTTCGTCACGACCGGCAGCCTACGCACCACCGGCCCCGGGACACGCCGTACGCACGGATTCCACGACGGCCCAGGTCAGCGCCTGGGACGGCAGCGGGTCGGAAGCGGCGGCGCGGTCAGGGGCGGGTCGCCGTCAGCAGCGGGACGATCTGCTCGGCCGCCACGAGCGAGCCGTGCATGCCGACCATCCGGGTCAGCCAGGGCTCCCGCTCGGACGCCACGATCGCCAGGTCCGCGTGCGGCACCGCGATCACGTCGCCGATCCGCTCGGCCATCCCCGGGGCGAGCGGGCCGAACCAGCCGTCCGCCACCGCCTTCTCGCGCGGCACGACCCACGCCCGGTCGCCGACCAGCGCCGTCCACGCGGCGAAGACGTCGTCATGGGCGCCCGGCTCGCTGTAGACGTACCGGCAGCGCGCGTCGCCGCCGAGCAGCGCCACGCCCTCGCCCAGCTCCGGGACGGTGTCGGCGTCGATCCGTTCCACCGGGTCCACCATGCCGTGGTCGGCGGTCACGTACAGCGCCGACCCCGGCGGCAGGACGGCGGCGAGCTCCTGCACGAGGACGTCCACGAACCGCAGCTGGTGCCGCCACTCGGCGGACCCCACCCCGAACCTGTGCCCCGTCGAGTCGAGATCCGGGTGGTAGACGGTCACGAGCGACCGGTCGCCGCGCCGCAGCGCCCGCTCGGCCCGCCCGACGAGCTGGCCCAGGCTGTCCGCCGCGACGTAGTCGGCGCCGCGGGTCGTGGCCCGGCTGAGCGGCGAGTCCCGGTACAGGCCGAGGGACACGTAGGAGGCCGCGACGCCCGCCGCCGCGGCCCGCTGGTAGATCGTCGGCGCGGGCTGGAAGCGCTCCGGGTCGACCGAGTCGTCCCGCCAGCGCAGGCAGTTCAGCAGCCGCCCCGTGCCCGGGATCGCGACCTGCACGCCCAGCAGGCCGTGCCCGCCGGGCGGCAGGCCGGTGCCGAGCGACCCGAGGCTGGTGACGGTCGTGGCGGGGAACCCCGCGCTGATCGGCCCGCCGCCCATCGCGGTCAGGTACGGCGCCTCGTCCGGATGGGCGCGGAGCTGCTCCCAGCCGAGCCCGTCGATCACCAGCACGCAGGCGCGCGGCAGCGCGGGCAGGCCGAGCGCGTTCACCGCGTCCGGGACGCCCAGCGCGGCCAGCACCGACACCGGGACGTCGGCGAGCGCGCCCGTCCCGTAGCCGGGCACGGGCGGCGGCGGGGCTCCGCTCACCGGCCGCTCACCGCGCGGTCGCCGCGGACAGCTCCTCGGCGAAGGCCAGCACCTGCGCGACGGCGTCGGCGCCGTCGGCGGCCTCGCTCACGCGCAGCGACAGGTCGTCGGCGGTGACGCTGCCGGTGTAGCCGTGGTCGGCCTCGCAGTTCTCGTCGCCGCAGGTCGCGGGCTCCAGGTCGATGTGCGCGATGGCGCCCCACCCGATCGTCAGCACCACCTCGGTCGGCGGCACCCCCGGCACGTACGAGGCCGGGTCCGGGACGACCCGCGTCACCGCGACCGACTGGACGCGCTCCAGCTTCACCGCCTCCGTGGTCGTGGACGCGTGCGGGCGCTCCATGCCCTCGCCGGGCGGGTGCTCGTCGGTGTGGCACACCAGCAGCCGGCTCGCCGACAGCACGAGCACCGTCACGTGCCGCCGGACCTCCATCGCGGGGTCGAACGTCGCCTCGTGGTGCACGACGTACGCGACGACGCGCTCGTCCCCTATGGCCGACTCGACCGCGTCCGCGACCAGGGCCGGGTAGTAGCCGCTGCGCTCGATCGCCGTGCGCAAACCATGAGCGGTCGCTCGGGTTTCCCTCATGCCCCTATCCTGCCCTGTCCGGGGCCGGACGCGCACATGCCCGGCCAGGCGGGAGATCACCGGCGCGGCTCCGTGATCACGAGCCAGGGCGGCCCCGGCCGCACGAGCCCGCGTGCCCCCTGGCGGCGGCCCCGGGCAAGGCCGGAGCGCGGGCCGCACGGGTACCCGACGGGCACGCGGGTACGGGGGTCGTATGGACGAGAAAGAGCCGCTGCCGACCCCGCAGCCGGTGCCCCCGCCGACACCGGATCCCGCCCCCGCGCCGGAACCGCTGGTCCCGCCGACCGAGCCGCCGCCCGGCCCGATGCCGGGCCCCGGCCCCCAGCCGCCGAGGCCCGTGCCGCCCGGGCCCGCGCCCGACCCCGTCCCGCCCGGTCCGCCACCGGAGCCGACCCCGCCGGGACCCGCACCGCAGCCCACGCCGCCCGCGCCGGACCCCGACCCGGTCCCGCCCGGCCCCGAGCCCGACCCGATCCCGCCGACCCCGGCGCCCAGCCCGCCGCCGCCTCCCGGACGGCCCTAGAACCGCCGACTCTGGAACCGCCGGGCCCTAGAACTGCCGTAGGCGCCGAGGGGCCAGCTCCGTGCGCGGACCCAGCGGGCGTGCCAGGCTGAGAGCGACGCCGCGCACCGCGACGCCGGACACGTCCGCCATGACCGGATTCAGTTCGAGCCGCGCCACCTCCGGCAGGTCGTACCCGAGCCGGGACACCCGCAGCAGCAGCTCCTCCAGGGCCGCGACGTCCACCGGCTCCGCACCGCGATGGCCGAGCAGCAGCGGCGCCGTCCGGATCGCCCGGATCAGCTCCGCGGCCTCCACGTCGGTGAGGGGTGCCAGGCGGTAGGCGCGGTCGTCGAGGAGGGCGGCGGTCTCGTCGGCGAGGCCGAAGGAGACGACGGCGCCGAACGACGGGTCTTCCATGGTCACGACCCGCGTCGGCACTCCCCCGCCCGCCGCGTCCCCGGAGACCTCGATGCCGTAGCAGCCGAGGAGCTCTGCGGCCTGCTCCGGCGTGGCCCGCACCGGATCGCCCGCCCCCAGCCAGTCCTCGACCAGCGCCCGCGCGCGCCTGCGGTCGATGCCGTCCAGCTCCGGCACGCGGCCCGCCGGCGTCCGCCGCCACTGCGCGTACCGGACCACGTAGGCCAGCGCGCGGACGGCGTCCTCCGGCGCGGCGTAGGACGGCACCGAGCCCTCCGCCGCCGTCCCGTCCGGACCGGTGATCCGCAGGTCGGCCGGCATGCCCTCCGACCCCAGGTACGTCGCCACGATCGGCTTGCGGCCCTCCGCCGCCAGCCGCAGGATCTTCTCCGGGACGCGCAGGTCGTACCCGCCGATCGTGGGCGGGGTGAACAGCGCCACGATCGCGTCCACGGAATCGTCGGCCAGCGCGCCCGCCAGCGCCGCCTCGTAGTCGTCGGCGTCCGCGCGCGGCCCCAGGTCGACGCGCGGGCGTACCTCCAGGCCCAGCGCCGCCGCCGCGTCCTGCGCCAGCAGCCCCAGCGAGTCGGAGTTGTCGATGATCGCGATCCGGTCGCCCGACGGCAGCGGCTGGTAGGCCAGCAGCTGCGCCACGTCGAACAGCTCCGCCAGGTCCTCCACCCGGATCAGGCCGGCCTGCTGGAACAGCGCGCTCACTGCGTGGTCCGGCAGGGTCAGCGCGCGCGCCGCGTGCCCGATCGGGACGCCCTGCGTGCTGCGACCGCTCTTCACCGCCACGATCGGCTTGCGGCGGCCCAGCCGCCGCGCCAGCCGCGCGAACTTGCGCGGATTCCCCAGCGACTCCAGATAGAGCAGCACCGCCTTGGTCGCCGGGTCCTCCTCCCAGTACTGCATCAGGTCGTTGCCGGACACGTCCGCCCGGTTCCCCGCCGACACGAACGTCGACAGCCCGAGGCCGCGCTCCGCCGTCCGCTGCAGGATCGCGATGCCGAGGGCGCCCGACTGGGAGAAGAAGCCCACCGGGCCCCGGCCCGGCATCGTCGGCGCCAGCGTCGCGTTCAGCCGCACGTCCGGGTCCGTGTTGGCGATGCCCAGGCAGTTCGGGCCGACCACCCGCATCCCGTAGGCGCGGGCCAGCCGCACCAGCTCCTCCTGGTCCGCCCGCCCCTCCGGGCCCGTTTCGCCGAACCCCGACGACACGACGACCAGGCCCCGCACCCCCTTCCCCGCGCACTGCTCCACGACCTCGCGGACCGCGTCCGCCCGCACCGCGACCACCGCGAGATCCACGTCGTCGGGGATGTCCAGGACGGACGCGTAGGCTCGCACCCCCGCCACCGCCGTCGCTGTCGGATGCACCGGATACACCGGGCCCGTGAAGTCCCCGCTCAGCAGGTTCCGCAGGACGGTCTGCCCCACGCTGTGCTCCGCGCGGCTCGCCCCGACCACCGCGACCGACGACGGGAACAGCAGCCGCTGGATCGACCGCGACTCCGCCCGGTGCTCGCGCGCCGCCATCACCTCCACCGACGTCTCCGTCGGCTCCAGGTCCAGGACGAGCTCGATCACGCCCTCCTCGAACCGCTGCTCCGCCCGGTAGCCCGCCTCGCGGAACACCCGCGTCATCCTCCGGTTGTCCGGCAGCACGCTCGCCACGAACCGGCGCACGCCCCGCTCCCGCGCCGCCGCCGCGATGTGCTCCAGCAGAACCGCGCCCAGCCCCCGCCCCTGGTGGGCGTCCTCCACCAGGAACGCGACCTCCGCCGTCTCCGGCCGGTCGCTCAGCATGTCGTACCGGACGACCGCGACCATCTCCTCGCCGATCGTGGCGATCAGCGCGACACGCCGGTCGTAGTCCACTCCCGTGAAGTGCTCGACCTCACGGTCCGTGAGGTAGGGGCGCGGCGAGAAGAACCGGTAGTAGATCGTCTCCGGCGACAGCCGCGCGTAGAAGACCCGCAGGAGATCGGCGTCCTCGCTCCGGATGGGCCGCAGATGCGCCGTCCCGCCGTCGCTCAGGACGACGTCGGCCTCCCACTGGTCCGGATAACCCTCGGTCACGTACCGAGCGTAAGGCACGCGGCGCCGGCGGCACGCTGAGGGAAAAACCAGGTTCCCGGGTTTCGCTGCGCGTTCGAGACCTAATCGGGGGCCAAGAGCTGTTACCGTCGTTCCACGCCCTGAAGCCGCTCGCGCGGGCCGTGTTGATCGAGGTGATGACTCCATGACGCGCGTGGTCGTGGTCGGCGATCTCATGACAGACACCGTGGCTCGTGCCGCGTTCCCTTTGGCGAAGGGCAGTGACACGCCCGCCGCCGTGACGACCCATGGGGGAGGATCGGGCGCCAACGTCGCGTCCTGGCTCGCCCTGGAGGGGATCGAGGTCGCCTTCGTCGGCCGCCGAGGCTCCGACATCGCGGGCCGCAACCGGGACATGGAGCTGATGGGGTACGGCGTCGACGCCCGCCTCGTCATGGACCAGGAGCGCCCCACGGGCACCTGCGTGGTCATGGTCACCCACAAGGGCGACCGCACCATGCTGTCCGACCCGGGCGCCAACGCGGCCCTCCTCCCCGAGGACATCGAGCGCTGCAAGGACCTGTTCTCGCAGGGCACCCACCTGCACATGTCCGGGTACTCGCTGATCAACGAGGGCTCGCGCAAGGCCGCCATCCACACCCTCGAACTCGCCCGCCAGGCGCAGATGTCGGTGTCGGTCGACGGCGGCTCGTCCTCCCCGCTCAAGCGGATGGGCGCCGAGCCGTTCCTGGAGTGGACGCAGGGCGCCCGCCTCCTGGTGGTCACCGCCAAGGAGGCCGAGATCCTCACCGGCCGCGAGAACCCGGCCGCCGCCGCCAAGGTGCTCACCGCCTGGTACCCGCAGGTCGTCATCAAGGTCGGCGCCGACGGGGCCCTCTGGTACACCAACGGCCGCCCCGAGCCCGTCACCGTCGCCGCCGAACCGGTCGAGAAGGTCGTCGACGGCACCGGCGCCGGCGACGCGTTCATCGCCGGGTTCCTGCCGCCCTGGCTGGACGGCAAGCAGCCCGCCGACGCCCTCACCGCCGGCTGCCGCCTCGCCGCCCAGGCCACCCAGCACCTCGGCGCCCGCCCCTCCCTCGACGTGGTCGACAACCAGATCAAGTAAGAGTGTTCGCCCAGGGGGACGACCCCCTGGAACCCCCGTCACGGCTGGCAGGCCGTTTCCCCGCTCCGCTGGAGCTCCGCGGCGAAACAGCCTGTCAGCCGTCGGGCAGGCCCGCTGCGCTCGCCGGCGCTCGCTCCGCGTGCCCGCCCGCGACCCCGGCCGGGCTCCGCTCTTCCATACCACCGCTCAACCGACTCCCCGCACTTTCGCTCGACCAGCTCCCGTGACCCCGCCCAGCCGACTCCGCGGGCCGGTGCTCAGCAACTCCCCCGATCCCGCCCGCCCGGCTGCCAAGCGGGTCAGGCCAAGGGGGTGTAGGTGCGGACGTCCTCGTGGACGGCGGCCCAGAGGCGGTTCAGCGGGTGGCCGGCGTCGTAGCGCTCCAGGTCGGCCCGGCGGACGAAGGCGCCGGTCATCAGCTCCGCCTTCGGCTCCAGGTCGTCGTGCAGCCCGATGGCGCGCAGCGGGGCGGCGTCCGGGTCGTCGCGACCCGCCATCCCGCGCCCGATCGAGCCGGTGACGATCATGCAGCCGCGGACGAAGCCGGAGCGCAGCAGCGACAGCCCGTAGTGCACGTCGTCGATGTCCGCGACGACGTTCAGCCGGTCCCGGAACGCGGGGCCGTACCAGGTGGCCAGCAGGTCGGCGACCAGGCCGGCGGGCGGCAGCACCAGCGGCACGCCGCCGAGCCGGCTGGTGCGGACCGGTCCGTCGGGCAACTCGCTCTCCGGCAGGTTGGTGAGCAGCAGCGCCTGCCCGCGCGCGTACTCGATGACCTCGTACTCCTTCAGCCGCTGGTCGCCCTCCGGCGTGCTGACGATGCTGCCGCACACCAGGTCGACCTGCTTGGTCTCCAACCGGGACCACAGGTCCTTGGTGCGGACGTGCGCGACCTTGAACTCGACCTCGCGTTGGCGGAACTCCTCCGACACCCGCGCCCAGGCGCGCGACACGATCGGCAGCGTGAACTCGGTGGTGCCGACCGTGAGCATCCGGCCGAGGCGGCGCCGGCTCCAGTGGATCGACTCCAGCCAGTTCTCGATCGTCGTCCGCGCCAGCTCCACCGTCGTCTCGCCGGTCGGGGTGAACAGGAAGTCCTTCCCGCGCCCCTGCCGGACGGTCAGCACCTCCCCGCACAGCGCCTGGCTGTTGCGGTTCAGCGTGTCGAGCTGCTTCTGGACGCTGGACTGCTCCCGCCCGAGCGCCCGGGCGGCGCGCAGCGCGGACCCCGTCTCGTGGACCACCAACAGCGTGCGGAGCTGGTCGAACGTGGCGTCCAGCAGGCCGGGCGGGCAATCGAGGAGCGCGTCGAGGGTCAATGACACGGGGAGGGACATTACTACCTGCCTCCTTCGTCCCGCCGAAATGGCCGTCCGTTCACCTGAGCGGGAAATGATGACATTTCCCGCTGAACTTATCTCAAGATGTTCTCTCAAACAGCTGGACAGGGTTTTCTAACCTCTAGAACACTTTCTCCCGTCGCCACCTATACCCGAGGAAGCAGATCCGTGACCCCGACCGCCCCCGCGCCCTCCGTCCCGTCGACCGACGGCGGACCGCCGGAGAAGATCGCCGTCCCGGTACTGCCCTCGTCCGTTCCGCAGCAGCCGGGCGACCGGCTCGTCTACTCGGGCGTGCGGAACGAGCCGGCCGGACGGCACAGCCCCCGGCCTCGGCTCTCGGGCGGCGGCCCCGGAGGCCTCGGGGTCCGCCCCTAGAGGCCGCATCGACCCCGGTTCGCCGCGGCTCTTCTCCGCCGCGGCGCCCGGACCGGTCGCCGGTCCGTGCGCGGGGCCGCGCGCACGGGCCGGTCCACCATCTCCGCCCGCGCCTACAGGGGCGCGCGGGCGGCGTCCTCAAGGTCACGGCCGGGCCGCTCCCCGCCCCACCGCGGGCCCGGCCGACCAAGAGAACGCCCACCCGGCTCACCACCCGAAACACTTACTCGTTGAGTAGGCCCCGCCCTCCTGGCTCAGAAGTCCTTCGCAAGCCAGACCCCGGCAGGCGAGCACAGCCAAGAAGCCCTCCCGCAGCTTCCTCCCCGGCGCCCGGAGTGGCACCCGTCGAGCACGCCTATCAAGGGTCCTGTCGATAGCGAGCGCCCGTGCCGCGCCTCCACGCCGCCCGTCAAGGGTCCGCAGCGCGCGTCGAGGCCAGGCGTCAACGGCGAGGCGCCCGTGACGCCACCCACCCCATGCGCCCGTGCCAGGCACCCGAGGCAGTTGCCCGGGGCAGGCGCCCGTGCCGCACGCCGTGACGGGCGTCCGTGACGGGCGCATAGGAAGGCGTCTATGGCGGACGTCCGGAGCAGTCACCCGCGCCGCGCGCACGTAGTGCACGTCCAAGCAGGCGCCCGTGCCACACGCCGTGCCGGGTGTCCGGGGCAGGCGTCCGAGGCGCGCGCCTGCCGTGGCGCACGTCTGCCGTGCCGCACGCCTGCCGTGCCGCGCGCCGTGCCGCGCGCTGGGCAGGCGTCAGTGGCGGCACCCGTGCCTCGTCCGTGGCGGGCGGCCGGGCGGCCGCCTGTGCCGCGCGTACGTAGCGGACGTCCGTGGCAGCGCCCGAGCCAGGCGTCTATGGCAGCGTCCGTGCTGCCGCACGTAGCGCACGTCCAGCCAGGCGCCCGTGCCACCCACCCCGCCATCGACGCCGCCGCCACGTACCACTTGACATTGACCGCGCCGTCGCCGACCACCAGCACGCCGCGCCGCGTCGGCGGGACGTACAGCACCGACCCGGGCGTCGCCGCCCGCACCTTCGTCCACGCCCCGGTCGCGTCGCCGTCCAGCGGCTCGCACCACGACTCGTCCCCGTCCGGGATCGCCGCGCCGCGCCGTGCGCCATGCCGCGCCGTGCCGTGCGCCGCGCCGTACGCCGTGCCGCGCCATACGCCGTGCCGCGCCGTGCCGTGCATCCAAGGCAGGCGCCTGTGCCGCGCGTCCGTGGCCGTGCCCGTGCCGTGCCCGTGGTGGGGCTTCTGTGGTGAGCGTCCACGTCGGGCGTCCGTGCCGGGCCTGCGCGGTGAGCGTCCGTGCCGAGCCTCCGCGGCGGGTGTCTGTGGTGGGTGGTGACGACGCTGGTTGTGGCGCGTCGCGGGTGGGCGTCCGGGGTGGGGATGGAGCGTCGGTAGCGAAGGTGGGCGTTGAGGGTGGGCTTGCGTTTCGTTGGCGGGGTTAGGTGGGACGTTCGGGGTGCGGGGGGAACAGAGCGCGCGTTGTTCGGCTTTGCCACCTACGCCGGCGGTGAGCGCTCGGACCGGGCGCCCGCATACGACCGAAGGAGAGAGCCGCCATGCGTGCTGTCATATTCGCCGAGTACGGTGACCCGTCCGTCCTGGAAGTGGTGGAGACCGAGCGGCCCGAGCCCGGGCCCGGGCAGGTGCGGGTGGCCGTCCGCGCCGCCGGGGTGAACCCGATCGACGTCAAGCTGCGTTCGGGGTCCATGGCGGGCGGCAAGCCGCTCGCGGCGCCCCGTCGCCTGGGCTTCGAGGTCTCCGGTGTCGTGGACGCCGTGGGAGACGGGGTCGCGGACGCGGCGGTGGGCGACGCCGTCGCGGGGTGGCCCGTCGGCGGCGGCTATGCCGAGTACGCGCTGCTGTCCGTCTACGCGGCGAAGCCGGACGCCTTGACCTGGGAGCAGGCGGCGGCGCTGCCCGTGGCGGGCGAGGCGGCGGTGCGCTCGCTGCGTGCGCTCAAGACCCGCCGAGGGGAGACCCTGTTGATCAACGGTGCGTCCGGCGCCGTGGGCGCCCTCGCGACGCAGATCGCCGTGGCCGACGGCCTCACCGTCGTCGGCACGGCGGGCGCGGCGAACCTGGACCGGGTGCGGGCGCTGGGGGCGACCGCCACCACGTACGGCCCCGGCCTGGCCGACCGCGTCCGCGAGTTGGCGCCGCAGGGGGTGGACGCGGTGCTGGACGCGGCGGGGCACGGGGCGCTTCCTGACGCGATCGCCCTGCGCGGCGGCGTGGACCGCGTGGTGACGATCGCCGACCCCGCCGCCTTCGACCTGGGCGTGCCGTTCCTGTCCGGCGGCCCGGAGGACCAGACGGCGGAGGTGCTGCGCACGCTGCTGGAGGCGGCGGCGCAGGGGCGGATCACCCCGCCCGCGACCCGCGGCATGGCGCTCGACCAGGCCGCGCAGGCGCACGAGCAGGTGGAGAAGGGCGGAGCAGGGAAGATCGTTCTGATCCCTTGAGACCGCCGGTTCCGCGGTGGGCACCGCCCGCCGCCGCGGCGGGCGGGTCAGTTGGGGGTGGCCAGGGTGAGCGGGAGGATCGCCTGGGCGCCCGCCTCTCTCAGCAGGCGGGTGGCGACGGTCATGGTCCATCCGGTCTCGATCCGGTCGTCGATCAGGAGCAGGGGTCCGGCCGCCTCCTTCACGGCGACGGCGACGGACTCGGGCAGCGCCAGCGAGTCCCAGACCGAGCGGAGGCGCTGGGCGCTGTTGTGCCGGCGCGGGACGGGCTCGCCCACGGGGACCAGTTCGCCGAGGAAGGGCAGGCGGCCGATCTCCGCGATGCGCCGACCGAAGGTGCCGACGAGGCGGGGCCGGGAGCGCGAGCCGATCGTGACGACACCGGTGGGGCGGGCGGCCCAGTCCCACGCGGCGAGGACCTTGACGACGGCGTCGACCATGTCGGCGGGGACATCGGTGTCGCCGCCGGCGAACAGCTCGCGGAGCCGGTTGCCCCAGCCGATGTCGGTGAGGCGGCCGAGGGCGCGCCCCGTCTCCGCCTGCAGCTCCGGTCGGATGCGGCCGGAGACGCCGAGGTCGTCCTTGACGCCGGTAGGCCACATTCGGCGAGGGGCGACGTCGACGCCGGGCCGGTGCAGGCGGTCGCGGGCGCGGGTGGTCCCCTCGTCGGTGACGTCGGCGGGCCAGTGCTCGCCGGTGCAGTTGTCGCAGCGCCCGCAGGGCGCCGCGGCGGGATCGTCCAGCTGGCGGCGGAGGAACTCCTCGCGGCAGGCCCCCGTCGCGATGTAGTCGAGCATCGCCTGCTGCTCGCGGCGGCGTTCCGCCGTGACGCGCTCGTAGCGCTCGCGGTCGTAGGCCCACGGGAGTCCGGTGGACGTCCAGCCGCCCTTGACGCGGCGGACCGCGCCGTCGACGTCGAGGACCTTCAGCATCATCTCCAGGCGGTTGCGGCTCAGGTCGACCTGCGGTTCCAGGGCGCCGGTCGACAGGGGGCGGTCGGCGGCGTCCAGGACGTCGAGGGTGGTGCGGACGACGGGTTCCGGCGGGAACGCGAGGCTGGCGAAGTAGGCCCAGATCTCGCGGTCCTCGCGGCCGGGCAGCAGGATCACCTCGGCGCGGTCGACGCCGCGCCCGGCGCGCCCGATCTGCTGGTAGTAGGCGACCGGGGACTGCGGCGCGCCGACGTGGACGATGAAGCCGAGGTCCGGCTTGTCGAACCCCATCCCGAGGGCGCTGGTGGCGACGAGGGCCTTCAGCCGGTTGCCCTGGAGGTCCTGTTCGGCCTGGAGCCGCTCGGCCGGCTCCGTCTGGCCGGTGTAGACGGCGACCTCGTGGCCGCGGTCGCGGAGGTAGCCGGTGATCTCGTGGGCGGCGGCGATGGTGAGGGTGTAGATGATCCCCGAACCCGGCAGCGACGCCAGGTGCTCGCCGAGCCAGGCGATGCGCTGCTCGGCGGTGGGCACGGAGACGACCGCGAGGCGGAGCGAGTCGCGCTCCAGAGGCCCCCGCAGGACGAGGGCGTCGTCGCCGGCGAGTTGCTCGGCGACGTCCTGGGTGACGCGGGCGTTCGCGGTGGCGGTGGTGGCGAGGACGGGGATGCCCGGCGCGAGCTCGGCGAGCAGGGTGCGCAGCCGGCGGTAGTCGGGACGGAAGTCGTGCCCCCAGTCGGAGATGCAGTGCGCCTCGTCGACCACGACGAGCCCGGCGCCGGCGGCGAGCCGCGGCAGGACCAGGTCGCGGAAGTCGGGGTTGTTGAGCCGTTCGGGGCTGACCAGCAGGACGTCGACCTCGCCGGCCTCGACCTCGGCGAAGATCCGCTGCCAGTCCTCGGTGTTGGCGGAGTTGATCGTGCGGGCGTGGATGCCGGCCCGGTCGGCGGCCTCGATCTGGTTGCGCATCAGCGCCAGCAGCGGTGAGACGATCACGGTGGGGCCGGCGCCGCGCTCGCGCAGCAGCCGCGTCGCCACGAAGTAGACGGCGGACTTGCCCCAACCGGTGCGCTGCACCACGAGGGCGCGGCGCCGGTCGACGACGAGGGTGCGGATGGCCGTCCACTGGTCGTCGCGGAGCCTGGCGTGCTCGCCGGCGAGGGCGCGCAGGCACCGCTCGGCGTCGTCGCGGAGTCCGTCGGGAGTGCTCATGCCCCCTTTGGTACCAGCGGCGGGCGAGCACTCGCACCAGAACCCGGTTCTGTGGATAACCCTGCGCCGACCCGGCGGTGACGGTCGGTGGCGCCATGGGTAGCCTGCGTGGAAGATCGGTTTCATGGCGGAAGGGACACCAGCGGGGGATGGGAGCGGCGGAACGCTTGCGGCGGACGTGGCATGTCCTGTGGGACGGATCGCCGCCGGAGCCCCCCGAGGACGAGCCGAGCGAGGTCGTCGACCCGCGCGCGGTGGACCTCGTCCTCCGCGTCGGCGAACTCCTTCTGGCCAGCGGCGAGACCACTGAACGCGTGAACGAGGCGATGCTGGGCCTCGCGGTCGCCTACGAGCTCCCCCGCTGCGAGGTCCAGGTGACGCTCACCAGCATCCTGGTGTCGGCCCACCCCGGCAGGGGCGCGCCGCCGGTGACGGGATCGCGCGCCATCCGGCGCCGTACGCCCGCCTACTGGCGCCTCACCAAATTGCACGCCCTCGTCCAGGAGGCGTCCATCGGGATGCTGGAGCTCGATGAGGCCCACAAGCAGCTCGCAGAAATGAAGCGGGGGCGCGGCCCGTACCCGCCTTGGCTCATCGTGGCGGCGCTGGGTCTCATCGCCGCCTCGGCCAGTGTGCTGTCGGGCGGCGGCCCCCTGGTCGCGGGGACGGCGTTCGTCGCCACCCTGCTGGGCGACCGGACGGCCGCCGCCCTCGCCCGCCGCGGCATCGCGGAGTTCTTCCAGCTGACGGTGGCCGCCGCCATCGGCGCCGCGGCCGCGGCCATCGTCGTCGCGGCGGGCAACCCGCAGCACGCCTCGACCATCGTCACGGGCGCGATCCTCGCCCTGCTGCCCGGGCGGCCCCTGGTGGCCAGCATCCAGGACGGCATCACCGGCGACCTCGTCAGCGCCGCCGCGCGCGGGCTGGAGGTCTTCTTCATGATCGCGGCCATCGTCGCGGGCCTCGGCGCGGTGGTGTACATCGCGGTGAACCTGAACGTGCCGATCGACGTGAGCCACCTGCCAACGGCCCCGGTGACGCTGAAGCCGGTCCAGCTGATGGCGGCCGCCGCCGTCTCGGTGACGTTCGCGGTGTCGCTGGCGGCGCCGCGCGACGTGCTCCTGGCGTCCGCCCTCGGCGGCGCGCTGATCTGGACGATCTACGTGCTGCTCAGAGGATGGAACGTTCCGCCCGTGCTGGCCTCGGCGGTGGCGGCGATCGTCGTCGGCGTGCTGGCGAACTGGCTGGCCCGGCGCCACGGCGCGCCCGTGATGCCGTTCGTGGTGCCGGCGATCGGTCCCCTGCTGCCGGGAACGGCGCTCTACCGCGGCATGGTCGAACTGAACACCGGCTCCCCGCAGTCCGGGGTACTGAGCCTCATCGGCGCCCTGTCCGTGGCCCTCGCGCTCGGCGCCGGCGTCAACCTCGGTGGAGAGTTCGTGCGCGCGTTCCAGCGCGTCGGGCTCACCGCGGGGGGACGCTGGGCGCGTCCTGCGGCCCGCCGGACGCGGGGCTTCTGACAGCCCGCTCTCCACGGCCCCCGAAACTGTCGGTGGCGGGCGTTACCTTCGCGGCATGTACCGACAGGGAGACATCCTGATCCTGCCCGTGCCGGAGGCGGAGGTCCCGCAGTCCGTGCGGGAACTGCCGCCGTCCCCGAGGGACGGCCGGGGGCGCATGGTGCTGGCGCTGGGCGAGGCCACCGGTCACGCGCACGCGCTCACGGCGCCGGGTTCGCTGCTGCGGGTCCCCGATCCGCTCGCGCCCGACCACCTGCACCTGCCGTCCGGCGGCCGGCTCGTGCACGAGGAGCACGCGGCGATAACCCTGCCCAAGGGCTGGTACAAGGTGATCCGGCAGCGCGAATACGTGCCGGGCGCCGTCCGGGTCGTGGCGGACTGAGGGGCGGCGTAGATGGTCACCGAGATGCTGCGCGAGCCGCACTTCGTGGTCGGCGACTGGCAGGCGGACGCCTTCCGCACCGATCCCGCCGACCGGGCGCGGGCGGAGGCCGGGGTGGCCGCCGCCTACGTGGCCGCGGGCCTGGCCGCTCCCGAGCGGTTCGTGTGGGTGCCCTCCCCCGCGCGCGGGGCCGTCGCGGCCGCCGTGCTGGGCGGGCATGAGGCGGCGCTGCGCAAGGCCGGGCTGGACGACCTGCTCGACCGGGCCCGCGCCGACCTCGGCGAAGGCGCGGCGGGGGCGAGCGTCCTGGCGGACGTGCGGACCCGCCCGTGGGAGGCCGAACGAACGGCGGCCTGCTCCGAACAGGGGCCGGAGCAGTGGCCGCGGACGTGGGCCGAGACCGGCGGCCTGCTCTGGAACCAGGTCCAGTCGCTGGTCACACGGGTGCGCAGCGCCGTCGGCGAGCAGGCACAGGGCCGGTCGGCCAGGGCGGGCGGCCTGATGTCGACGCCGGAGGAGAACGCGGCCGAGAGCATCCTGCGCGCCGCGACGCTCGACGCCGTCTTGGGCCAGCACGACGCGCCGTGGCTGGCGCTGTTCGAATCGGTGGGCCGGCTGGACGGGCCTTTGGCGGGCTTGGCGGAGGCGGCCCGCTCGTCCGGCTGGTGGTGGCCCTACGAGCGGCTGGTCATCCTGTCGGAGCGCCCTTGCGAACTGCACCGCGACGAACCGGGGCGGCTGCACCGCGGAGACGGACCGGCCCTCGCCTACCCCGACGGGTTCTCGCTGCACGCCTGGCGCGGCATGCCGATCCCGCCGGATTTCGTGGCCTCCCTCACCGGCCTCACGGCCGACCGCATCTCCGCCGAGGAGAACGCCGAGCTGCGCCGGGTGATGCTGGAGATCTTCGGCTACGACCGGTACCTGGCGGAGACGGGCGCGCGGCCCCTGCACCAGGACGAGACCGGCGTGCTGTGGTCCATCGACCTGCCCGGGGACGAGCCCGTCGTCATGGTCGAGGTGGTCAACTCCACGCCCGAACCGGACGGCACGCACCGCACCTACTACCTGCGGGTCCCGCCGTCCACGCGCACTGCGCGCGCGGGGGTGGCATGGACGTTCGGCGTCGACGAGGCCGACTACCGCCCGCAGAAGCAGACCTGACCCCTGGACGGCCTCCAGCGGGTCCGCGCCGTCCGTCCTCGTGGCGGGAGCCCCTTGGTAGCACTTCCCCAGTCACCAAGGGGCGCCCGCCCGCTCCCGTCCTCCCGTTCCCGTCCTCCCGTTCCCGTCAAGCGGTCACGTCGTCGCGGCCTGCGCCCAGGTCACCTTGCCCTCACCGGTCGGCCGCCAGCCCCAGGAGCGGGACAGAGCGCCGACGAGGAAGAGCCCGCGGCCGCTTTCGGCCTGCAGGTCGTGCGGGGGCTCGACAGGTCCCTCGGGGTTGTCGTCCCATACCTCCACCATGGCCGTCTTGTCGTCCGGCAGGTAGAGCACGAGGGTGACGGTGCTGGCGTGACGGATCGCGTTGGTGACGAGTTCGCTGGTGATCAGTTCGACGTCGCCCGTGGTGTCCGGGCGGTCCCAGCCCTCCAGCGCGGCGCGGACGACGTCGCGCGCCGCGCGCACCGACGTGTCCGCCGGCTTCAACGCGAGGAGGAAGTGGGGGCGTTCGAAATAGTCCACGGCATCGCCTAACGGTCGCCTGCTATCGCCAGCATGCGCCCTCCAGGGCGGTCGTGCACGGGAACCGCTCCCTATGTCATGACCGTCCGCGCGGCTCGACCACCGCTTGAGTCGTTCACTGTTCGCAGTCATTCAGCTCCGTTTGGTGACCATGCGGGACCATCCACAGAGTGGCGGCACGGACGGAGAATTGCAAGGCGTCCGCGAACGCCCGTCCCGTCCGCGATCGGACGGCGCCCTGGCAGGTCGCAGAGGTGGGTCACCTCGCGGCTACATCTCGCCGAGCAGGGCGGGGATGCGTTCGAGGACGCCGCCGGCGAAGGTGTCGTAGAGGCCGAGCGGCTTGAGGTGGACATAACCGATGTGACAGTCGCACGTGTCCATCGGGCAAGGGCGGGGTGCGAGGGCGTCGCGGAACGAGCCGTCGTAGAGGTTGCCCAGGACGGCCGGGACGAAGTGGCAGCGGCGGACCGTCCCCTCACCGTCGACCGACACGACGGTCTCGCCCGTGCGGCAGGCGAGACCGCGGCTGGCGTGGGGGTGCCGGCTGACCGGGAACAGCGGATCGATCGCCGTCCAGGCGGCGGCTTCCTTGTCGCTGTAGGCGCGCCCTTCCGCGGCGTTGACCCACAGGTAGGTGTCGGCCGGTAGTTCTCCGCGGAGGCGGCGCGCCGCGTCCAGGTGACTCGGCTCGCCGACGATCCCGACGCTGTGGCGGACGCCGCGTTCGGTCAGCTCGCGGCACTTCCCCAGGAAGCGGTCGTAGGTGACCTGACCGGGGTGGTACGTCGCCCACAGGGCGAGCTTGGACAAGTCTGCGTCGGACGTCCACGACACGCGGTGGCTGAGGTTCGTCTGGATCGCGACCCGCTCGACGTGCGGAAGGTGGCTCAGCTCCGTCAACGCCCGCCGGTACCAGGACCTGACGAGCCCCTCTCCCCAGGGCGTGAAGAGGACCGACACGGGGTGCTCCTGCGCGGCCACCCAAGCGGTGAAGCGTTCGAGGGCCGCACGGTCCGCGCGGAGTTGTTCCGGTGTGTCGCGCCGTTTGGCGAACGGGCAGTAGGGGCAGTCGTAATCGCAGCTGGCGAGCGGGCCCCGGTAGAGGATCGTGAGGTGCTGCATCAGCGCGCCTGGTAGGAGGCCATCAGTTCCCTGACGGGCCACGAGAAGAGCGCTGGTCCGATCGCGTCGGAATGGGCGAGCCCTTCGGGCGTGAGCCTCAGGACCGCCTCCGTGGTCTCCAGCCAGCCGAGGTCGTCGAACGGCGCCAGTTCCGTGGCGAAGTCGGCGCACGGGTCGGTGCCGAAGCGGGCCTTGTAGGAGTCCCGGTCGAGCCCGTCGGCCTGAAGGAGCGATTGGAGGAGATGGCGGCGGCGCCGCTCCCCCTCGTCCAGTTCGAATCCGACGCGCGCGGTGGTGAAGTCGTCCTCGCGCACGTAGCCGTCGATGATGGAACGGACGTGCCGCTGCTCGACCGCGTACTCGAACGAGTAATGCAGGCTGCTCGTGTACGAGCGCGCTCCCGAGCCCAGGCCGACCATCCCGTCGGTCTGGCAGCAGTATTCGGTGCCGCCGGTCGCGCCGTTCGGGAGCCGGAACATGCGCATCGAGACCTGCTCATAGCCTTCGCTCAGGAGATGGTCGCGGCCGAGCCGGTAAAGGGCGAGGCGCTCGTCGTCCCAGTCCTGCGTGCGGCGCCCCAGTCCGGTGAGGGGGCGCACATAGAGCGGGTAGAGGTAGAGCTCCTCCGGACGCCATTCCAGTGCGGCGTTCAAGGAGTGGAGCCACGTGGCGGGCGTCTGTCCGTCGATGCCGTAGATGAGGTCGATGTTGAGCGTCGGGAAGCCCACGGCGCGGATCCGGTCGAGAGCCGCCTCCACCTCCGCGCTTCTGCGGGCGGACGGCGGCGCGGGCCTCCTCGTCGATGAAGCTCTGCACCCCGATGGACACCCGGCTGGTGCCGCGTTCGGCGAGGACGGCGAGCCGGTCGGTGGTCGCGGTCGCCGGGGACGTCTCCACGCCGAGCGGGATCTCGCCGAATCCGGGGAACCTGCCGGCGATGCCGCAGAGCCGTTCCAGTTCCGCCGCGGTGAAGTAGGTGGGCGTTCCGCCGCCAAAGGCCGCGGTGGCGAACGAGGCACCGTCGCCCAGCGCTTCCAGTACGGCGGTCGCCTGCCGGTCGAGCGCGTCCAGGTAGGCGCCGGTCAGCTCTTCGGGGGCGCCCGTCCGCGTAAAGAGGTTGCAGAAGCCGCACCGCATCTCGCAGAACGGCACATGCATGTAGAGGAAGAGCGCGTCCAGCGGTTCCTTCGCCCACACCTCTCGCAATGCGGGTTGCGGCGTCAGCGGGCGGTAGGCGGTCTTGTGCGGATAGGCGTAGACGTACGCCTGGTACGGCCCGGTGGTGGTCACGATAGAACGAACTCCCCGTACGGAACGGTCCACACGACTTCGTGGCCGATGCGGTGACCGGTGTGGCCGTCCTCTCCGTACGCCGTTCCATGGTCGGAGCAGACGATGACGAAGCACGGACGGCGCATCAGGTCGAACAAGCGCCCTATATGAGCGTCGACATGGCGGAGGGCGGCGGCGTGACTGGCGCGAGTGTCCCCGTGCGCGCGCGTACCGCCGTCCAGGTAGAACCAGTTGGGCTGGTGCAGGGACGCGACGTTCAGGAGCAGGAACAGGCGACGGTCCGCGGGCAGCCGCGCCATGACGTCGGCTATCCGGTCGAGCTGGTTGGGCAGCGCGGCCGGGTCCGTCACTCCGAATCCGGGTTCCCAATGGCTCTCGGCGAAAAGCGACGGCAGAGCGGAGCCGAGCGGTGTGCGCTTGTTGAAGAAGCCGACGCCGCCGACGCACACCGTGTGGTAGCCGGCGGACGCGAGCCCGGTGGGCAGGTCGGCGGCGTCGAACGTCCATGTTCCGACGCCGGTCGTCTCGCTGCCCGGGAAGGCCCCCGCGAACAGCCGCGGGTGGGGGCCGGGGGACGCGGGTGTGGGCAGGAACCCGGCCAGCATCGCGGTGTGGGCGGCATAGGTGAAGCTGCCCGGCGTATGGCGGCGCTCCCAGCGGCCGCCGGGAAGCAACGAGGCCAGGGTGGGCGTCTCTCCGGCGGCCGCCAGTTCGGCGGCCACGTCGTAGCGCAGCGTGTCGAGCGTCACCAGCAGCACGTCGTGGCTGCCGATGACCTCGTTCATGTCGTACATACGGGGGCGATCTCCGGCAAAGCGGCTCTGACCTGGGCAGTGTAGGTGTCCAGCCCCTCGGCCGGGCCTCCGGCCAGGCCCGTGAGCCCGGGGAGCAGATCGCCGAACGCGTTGACCTCGCACACGGCGAAGCGCCTCATGCCCTGGAGCACGAGCAGGTCCACTGCCACCATCGGGCTTCGCGGAAAACAGGCGGCCGCCCGCGCGCACACGTCGAGCGCCCGGCGCCATCCGTCCGGCCTGAGCGCACGCTGGACCGCCGCCACATCGCCCCGCGTACCGCCGAGATGAAGGTTGGTCATGGGGCTGCGGCTGGTCCGCGCGACGACGTGCGTAGGCGTGCCGCCTATGACGACCACCCTCAGATCGAACACGCGCCCGCCGAGCGACGCCTTGGGCAGCCACCGCTCGACATGCAGGCCGTCGGGCGCCAGCGCGTCGACGAGCGCCGCGACATCCCTCTCCGTCTCGTACGCGCGCACCCGCAACGAGTTGAACAGGCCCATCCCGTTCATGGCGGTCGAGGTGACGGCCCTGACGCGGCCGCCCGGCGCCGTCTGCAAGGCGACCACGCCGGAAGCCGACGAACCGTGCGCCGCCTTGACGAAGACCCTCCGCTCCCCGAGTTCGTCCATGTGCGCGCGCAGTTCCTCGTAGGAGCGCACCGGTGGGAGCGCCTGGGGAACCGGTACGCCGTCCGCCGCCATGCGCGCGTGCGACCGCCGCTTGTCGAACATGACCGCGATCTCCTCGACGTCGCCGAGAAGCCGTGCGCCCGCGCGCGCGGCGGCGTCCTGGATGCGGTCAAGCGCGGCAACGAACGTCGAGTACCAGCGCGCGCCCCCGCCCACACGGGACGGGTCGCCCGGACCGCGCAGGAGCGCGTCCGCCGCCGGGTCCTCCCCTGGGGAGTCGATGCGCAGCACGTCGCCCGGAGCGAGGACGACGTCGGCGCCGCGCAGCACGTCCGTCCAGGCGATGAGGCGAGGCTCGGGCAGGCCGCAGGAGCGGCACGCCTGCGCGAAGAGCGCGGGACGCCGGTCGCCCGGCGTCCCGACCACGACGAACCTCATCGGCCCACCGCTGGGCGAACGCTCACTCCGACACCGCGATGTAGCGCCAGTCGCCGTCCGGCTTCTCCTGCTCGCTCAGGTCGACCTCGACTCCGGGGAACGCGACCTCGACCCGCTCGACCATGGCGTCGGACAGGAAGTGGTGGTGCAGGTCCAGCTTGCGCAGGTGGGTGAGGGGCTGCCCCGACAGCAGCGCCTCCGCGCCCTGGTCGGTGAGGATGCCCATCGCCAGGCTGAGGGACTCCAGCCGCGCCACGATGGGCGCGCCCGCGACCGCCGCCGCGATCTCGTCCTGGATCTGGCTGTCCTCCAGGCCGAGGTGGCGCAGCGCCGGCAGCCGCTCGCCGGACAGCAGCGGGGCCAGGTCCGCGACGGTCGCGTCACCGCCGTAGTTGTCCTCCCCCAGCCACAGGTCGAGGTGCTCCAGGTTCGGCAGCTCGCTCGCCGCCACGGCCTGGACGACCCGCGCCGGAAGGCCGCCCGACTCGAACCGCAGCACGCGCAGACGCGTGCTCTTGATCGGGGACAGGGTGAGGCCCTGCGCGCCGCGGATCTCGAAGCGCTCCAGCTCCGGGAACGCGGCGAGCAGCGGCGAGATGTCGCCGTGCTCGATCCAGGAGATCTCCGACTCCTCCCCGGTGATGTCGCCGAAGAAGAGCGACCTCAGCTTCGGGAAGGCCGCGGCGTTCTCGGTGAGCAGCGCCACCGGGTCGGACTTGCTCTCGTCGTAGGACGCGCCCCAGTAGCCGACGATGAGGGCCGTCACCTCAGTGGTGTCGACCGTCTCCAGGAACCGCGCGAACGTGTCGGAGAACGGCTCCTCGTCGAACATCGTCCCGACGTACCAGGCGGCCTCGCCGGCGGGCGGGAGACCCTCGTCGGTCTCCTCCCCGCCGGTCGCGCCGTCCTCGTCGTCCTCGTCCTCCACCCCCGTCTCGCAGTCGAAGGTGGCCACCGGAAGGCCGGCGTACTCCTCTAGATGCTGATAAACGCCCATGGGTCCCTTTCGGAAGTTCGTCGGCACCATGTCCTATCAGGACCGACGGACAAACCGCGGCGATTTCGGCGCGCCGCCGCACCCCGGGCGCTCCGGAGCCGTCCAGGAGCCGCTCAGGAGGCCATCAGCACCGAGCCCTTGTACTTGTCCTGCACGTACTTGCGCACCTCGGGGCCGCGCAGAAGCTGGACGAGCTTCTTCACGCGCGGGTCGTTCGCGTTCTCCGGCAGCGTGACGATGCCGTTGGCGTAGGGGTTGCCCTCCGGCTTCTCCGCGGCGAGCGCGTCCTTGACCGGCGACAGGTTCGCCTCCAGCGCGTAGTTGCCGTTGATGACCGCGGCGTCCACGTCGTCGAGCGAGCGCGGCAGCTGCGCGGCCTTCAGCGGCTTGAACTTCAGGTGCTTGGGGTTGCTCGCGATGTCCTTCTCCGTGGCGCTCGTGGGCGCGCCCGGCTTCAGCGTCAGCAGGCCGTTGTCGGCGAGCAGCTTCAGCGAGCGACCCTCGTTCGCCGGGTCGTTCGGCACCGCCACGGTCGCGTTCTGCGGGATCGCCTGCAGGCTCTTCACCTTGCTGGAGTACACGCCGAGCGGCTCCAGGTGCACGGGCGCGACGAACGTCAGCTTGGTCCCGGCCTTCTTCTCGTACTCCTCCATGAAGGGCACGTGCTGGAAGTAGTTGGCGGTGACCTGCTTCTCCTTCAGCGCGGTGTTGGGCTGCTGGTAGTCGTCGAAGGTCACGATGTCCAGCTTGAGCCCGGCCTTGGCCGCCAGGTTGTCCTTGACGTACTTCAGGATGTCGCCGTGCGGGACGGGGTTGACCGCGACCTTCAGCGGGGCGTCCGGATCGTCGGACGCGCCCGAGGAGCCGCAGGCCGCCAGGCCCGCGACCAGGCCGACGGAGGCGAGCGCGATGGTGAGCTTGCGAAGCACGAGGAGTGCCTTTCTGTGCGGTGAGAGCGGTGTCACTTGTGGGAGAGGCGGCGGGCGACGAGGTCCCCCACGGCCTGGATGATCAGGACGAGCACGACGAGCAGCAGCACGGTCGCGACCATGACCTTCGTCTCGAAGCGCTCGTAGCCGTAGGTGACGGCGAGGTTGCCGAGCCCGCCGCCGCCGACCGTGCCGGCCATGGCGGTGTAGCCGATCAGCGCGATCACGGTGACGGTCAGCCCGGACACCAGGCCGGGCCGGGCCTCGCGCAGCAGCACCTTGCCGACGATCTCGCGGCGGGTCGCGCCCATGGCGTCCGCCGCGGCGATCACGCCCGGGTCGACCTCGCGCAGCGCGATCTCGACGAGCCGGGCGTAGAACGGGATGGCGCCGACGGTCAGCGGGACGATCGCGGCGGCGTTGCCGATGCTGGTGCCGACGACGATCCGGGTGAACGGGATGATCGCCACCATCAGGATCAGGAACGGCAGCGACCGGCCGATGTTCACGACCACGCCGAGGACCCTGTTGACCGGCGGGGCGGGCAGCAGCCCGCCGCGCTCGGTGACCACCAGCAGCACGCCGAACAACAGCCCGAGCACGGCGGTGAACAGCGTCGCGACCCCGGTCATGTAGAGGGTCTCCCGGGTGGCCGGCCACAGCAGCGGCATGACCTCGTCCCAGCTCATCGGGCGTCCTCCTCGGCGGGCGCGGTGGCGGTCGGAGCGGCGGGCGCGCCGGTGGACGGCGCCGGGGCGGCGGTGGTGCGGGTCCGCACCTCGACCGCGAGGCCGGACTCGCGCAGGAACGCGAGCTGCGCGGCGTTCGCCGACGGGTCGCCCGGCAGCTCGAGCTGGAGCCGCCCGACCCGCTCGCCGCCGACCGTCTCGACGGCGCCGCCGAGGATGTTGACGTCCAGCGCGTACTTGCGGGCCAGCGCCGACACGAACGGCTGGTCGGTCGCCCCGCCCACGAAGGTGACCTCGACGAGCGTCGTGCCGTCGCGGGGTTCGGCGGGCGGCAGCGGGAACAGCCCGCGCGCCAGCTCGGACCCGGGACGCGCCAGCAGCTCGGTCACCGGCCCGGACTCGGTGAACCGGCCGTCGCGCATGACCGCGGCCGAGTCGCAGATGCGCTTGACGACGTCCATCTCGTGCGTGATCAGCAGGACGGTGAGGCCGAGGCGGCGGTTCAGATCGCGCAGCAGCTCCAGGATCGACGCGGTGGTCTCCGGGTCGAGCGCGGAGGTCGCCTCGTCGGACAGCAGCACCTTCGGGCGCCCGGCGAGCGCCCGCGCGATGCCGACGCGCTGCTTCTGCCCGCCGGAGATCTGCGCCGGGTACGCCTTCGCGTGCCCGGTGAGGCCGACCAGGTCGAGCAGCTCGGCGACCCGCTCGGCGCGCTCGCGCCGCGGGACGCCCATGACCTCCAGCGGGAACGCGACGTTGCCGGCCACCGTGCGGCTGCCGAGCAGGCCGAAGTGCTGGTGGATCATGCCGATGCCCTGCCGGGCGCGGCGCAGCTCGGCGCCCCGCAGCGCGAGCAGGTCGCGCCCGCCGATCACGACGCGGCCCTCGTCCGGGCGGTCCAGCAGGTTGACGCAGCGCAGCAGGGTGCTCTTGCCGGCGCCGCTCGGGCCCAGCACGCCGAAGACCTCGCCTTCGCGGACGGTCAGGTCGACGCCGTCGACGGCGGTCACCTCGCGCCCGCGGGCGCGGTGGACCTTCCTGAGTTTTTCGATCTGGATCACAGAGAATCATCCGTGCGGACGGGCGCCGCCCTGGTCGGGGCGGTGCGGGGGTGGACGGGGCAGCTCCGGTGCGTGTCCGATCAGGTGCCGCGGCGTCCGGTCGTGCGGGAGCCGGGCCCGGCGGGCCCGGGCGGCCGGCGCCGGCGGTTATCCACAGAACACGGTTCCACTTCCGCGTCCGGGACGGCCGCCCGACGATGTCCTCAGCGGGTCCGGCCGTGGCGGCCGGGTCCGGCGGAGGCGGCCTCGCGCTCGATCGGGCGCGCGGCCGGTCAGGTCCGACCGGGGGGATACGGGGCGTGGCTCAGCAGGTGGCGTTGGAAGTTCATGTGCGGCTCGGGTCTCGGAGTTCGCTCGCTTCGGGGCGCGAGGCTCAGGCGGGGGCCCTCAGCGGTCACACATTCGCCGGCAGCACGTACGCCGCATGGCCCGCTGCGTCAGCGGGCCGCGCTCACGGCGGGGGCGTACGAGGCTCATGTCAGCAGTCAACCAACCAACGACAAATGACGCAAATCGCGCCGCGGCCGCGAACGCGCCGGTCAGCCGCCCGCGGCCCGTTCCCGGACCGCCGGAGAGCCGGACGCGGCGGGCCGCCGCCGGGCACCCGGCCGACGCCCGCCGGGCGCCGGGAGCGGCGCTCACCCTGCACGGTCGCGGGGACCGGGTCAGTTGTCGTAGTAGTCGAGGTACGCCGAGCCCGAGCCGCTCCGGACCGAGATCGACCGGTCCGACCGGTCGTCGGCGAGCGCCCGGTTGAGATGCGTATCACCCGAGCCGGTCCAGCCCTGGACCCGGTAATGCGAGCCCGCAGGCACGATGATCTTCACCGAGCCCGCGTCGGCCGAGACGTCCACGGTCCGCGGCGGCTCGGCGTAGCGCAGGTCGAGCTCCCCGGCGCCCACCACCGCCTCCGTGTCGGCCGAGGCCAGCCGGGTGCCGCGGATCGTCCCCGAGCCGACCCGCGCCCGCAGCGCGCCGTGCGAGCCGACCACACTGATCTCCCCCGACCCGGTGCGCAGGTCCAGGTCGCCGTTCACGCCGCGCACGGTGATCTCCCCCGAGCCCGACGCCGCCGAGACGCGCACGCCGGCCGGAACCTGGACGTCGATGTCGGCGCCGCATTCCCAGCCACCGTAGAGGCTGGCCGCGCCGGGGCACCGCACGGCGATGGACAGCACGTCGCCATGGAGCGACTCCGCCACGACCGGCTTCCGCAGCACCCACTTCAGCCGCTTGAAGACGCGCGCCCGGCCGTCCGCGCCCGTCCCGATCGACACCTCGGCGCTGCCGGCCTCGACGCGGAGCTCCTTGATCGCGTGATGGTACGGCGTGACGTACTCCGCGGTCCGCCGCATCGCCCGTCCGCCCATCGCCAGGCAGACGGGGACGACCACGACGGCGGCGGTGGCGGCCGCGAGGAAGATCCACACGCCGCGGCGCCGCGGCCGGTCCCCTGCGGCGGCCGGCGAGCCGGTGCCCGGGCCCTCGTGGGGCGGGCCGGCCTCGGGCGCGGCGGCGCCTGTCCCGGTGGCGGTCATGTCTCCCCGTCCAGGAAGCGCAGCACGGCGAGCACGCGGCGGTGGTCGCCCTCGGCGTGCGGGAGGTCGAGCTTGGCGAAGATGTTGTTGATGTGCTTGGCGACGGCGCTCTCGCTCACCACGAGGGCGGCGGCGATCCCCGCGTTCGAACGCCCCTCCGCCATCAGCGCCAGGACCTCCTTCTCGCGCGGGGTCAGCCGGTCGAGGGGGTCGCGATGACGGCGCAGGAGCAGCTGCGAGACGACCTCCGGGTCCAGCGCGGTGCCGCCGGCGGCCACCCGGCGCAGCGCGTCCAGGAACACCGACACGTCCGCGACCCGGTCCTTCAGCAGGTACCCGACGCCGCTGGTGTTCGTCGACAGCAGGTCCGCCGCGTACCGCTCCTCGACGTACTGCGACAGCAGCAGGACGGCGACCTCCGGCGACTCCCGCCGCATCACCAGCGCGGCGCGCACGCCCTCGTCGGTGAAGCCCGGCGGCATCCGCACGTCGACGATCGCCGCGTCCGGGCGGTGCTCGCGCACGGCCGCCAGCAGGCCCTCCGCCTCGCCGACCGCCGCCGCCACCTCGAACCCCGAGGTCTCCAGCAGCTTGATCAGCCCGGCCCGCAGCAGGACCGAGTCCTCGGCGATCACAATGCGCACGGCAACTCCACGGTGACGGTCGTCGGCCCCCCGGCGGGGCTGGTGATCCGGAAGGTACCGTCCACCGACCTGACCCGGCGCCCGAGCCCGGTCAGGCCCGTCCCCCTCGCCGGGTCCGCGCCGCCCACGCCGTCGTCGGCGACGGTCACGCGCAGCTGCTCGCCCTCCCGGATCACCGCGACGTCCACCGCGGTCGCCTCGGCGTGCTTGACGACGTTGGTGAGCGCCTCCGAGACGACGAAGTACGCGACCGCCTCGACGGTCGACGAGGCGCGCGGCTCCACCTGGACGCGCAGCCGGACCTCCAGCGGCACCCGGGCCGCGACGCCGGACAGCGCTGCGTCCAGGCCCCGGTCCTCCAGCACCGCCGGATGCAGACCGCGGATCAGGTTGCGCAGCTCGGTCAGCGCCTCCTTGGCCTCCTCGTGCGCCTCGACGATCACCCGCATGGCGTCGTCGGGCACGCCGGTGAGGGTCTCGCGGGCCAGCCCGAGGTTCAGCGCGAGCGAGACGAGCCGCTGCTGCGCGCCATCGTGCAGGTCGCGCTCGATGCGGCGGCGTTCGAGGTCGGCGGCGTCCACGACGCTGGCGCGCTTCTCTGCCAGGTCCTCGACCCGCCGCTCCAGCTCGGCGGCCCGGTCGGGCCCGAGCAGCGCGACCGCCGCGCGCGCGTCCAGGCGCCTGACCCCGGCGGCGACCCACGGCGCCGCGACCAGCAGCAGCACGCCGACGACCGACAGGATCCCGACGCGGACGGCGTGCGCCTTGTCCACCGAGCTCAGCGGGCTCGTGCCGGGCAGCGCCCAGGTGTACGCGCCGGCGGACGCGAGGATCGCCCCGCCGGTCCACGCGGCGATCGTCGCCAGCCCCCCGAACGCCAGGATCGGCCCGACGAGCAGGTGGTACCGCAGCACCCGCCACACCTCCGGCCTGCGGAGCCCGCGCAGCACCTCCCACGCGCGACCCTCGTCGAAGCCCGGCATGGGCGGGATGTGCAGCCCCAGCATCGCCCAGCAGCGTTCCCGCTGCCAGCGCGTCAGCGGCCGCAGCGCCAGCAGCGTCAGCGCGCACGACCCGGCCAGCACCAGGAGAACCGGTGTCAGATCCACCGGCGCCCAGAACGGCCAGACCGAGCAGAGGACGGCCCAGCCGGCGAACTGCAGCGGCACCCCCGAGGCGACGAACGTGGTGTCGCGCCACGCCGCCGGCGACCACGGAGCGTGCGCGAGGGCACGCCGGGCCGGAGAGATGGATGCCATGGACGCAACCGTATTGCCCCAGTTGGGGCGCTGCCATGAAGCGAACATCCGGGACGAAGGTGAACCTGGTACCACCCCCGGTCGGATATGCGCGCTACTGATCGTGAGCCGGTTCGCGACCAGGCTTGATCGTGCACCCGGTCAGCGGTGCGAGATCACCAGGGAGTCCAGTCATGGTCGCGAACACCGTCCCCTTCCCCGCCCCCGGCCGCCGCCCCCGGCCCCTCTCCCGTCCCCGCCCTCGGCGGCCCCTCTCCCGTACCGCACTGACCCGTGCCGCGCTGTCCCGTCGCGGGGCGCTCGGACAGCGGGAGCGCTGGATCGGCCTGGGCTTCGCCGCCGGCGGCGTCATGATGGTGCCCTGGATGTTCGTCCTGGCCCGCACGCTGCCGTCCACCACCCAGGTGTCGAACTGGTCGATGGCCTGGGTCGGGCTGGACGTGCTGATCGGCGCCGGGCTCCTCGGCACCGGCGTGCTGCTGGCGCGGCGCGACCCGCGGCACGGCCTGCCCGCCGCCGCCACCGGCGCCCTCCTGGCCATGGACGCGTGGTTCGACGTCCTGACCTCCGCCCCCGGCGCGGAGCGCGCCCTGGCCGTGGCGATGGCCGCCGGGCTGGAGCTGCCGCTCGCCTGCGCCTGCGCAGTCCTCGCCGTCCGCTCCCTGTCCCCCACCCCGGCACCCGCCCTGCCCACCGAATCCGACGACCACCACCTGATGCCCGTCCAGCCCGCGCCATCCGACCAAGACGACCCGGCACCCATCCCGACGAACAGGACCGACGACAACCGCTCAGCGCCTGCCCAGCCCGCAGCAGCCGACCAAGACCGCCCGAAGCCCGTCCCGCCGAACGGGAGCGACGACAACCGCTCGGCGCCCATCCAGCCCGCAGGAGCCAACCGAGAACACCCGAAGCCTGTCCCGATGAGCGGAATCGACGACAACCACTCGGCGCCTGCCCAGCCCGCAGCCTCCGACCAAGACCGCCCGAAGCCCGTCCTGCCGAACGGGACCGACGACAACCGCTCGGCGCCTGGCCAGCACACCGCGACCGGCAACGCCCGCCTGACTTCCCTTCCGCCCGCACGACCGGGCGGCGAGCATCCGGCGGCCTTTCGGTGGGAGGGCCTGAGCGGCGGTGTCCGTGGGGAAGGGGCGGCGGGTGAGCACGGGGCGCCTTCGGGGCGTCAGGGAAGGGGCGGTGTTCGAGAGTACGCGGAGGGTGCTGGAGGGGCCATGGCGGACGGGTCGAAGGGCTCGGACCTCGGCGGATACGGGGGCGGAACAGGCGCTGAAGATGCGAACGACGGGGCGATGAAGGACAGATGGCAAAGCATCGACGGGAGTACGCCAGACGGGTGAAACCAGACGAGCCGGACCTCTAGAGTGAGTCGAACGTCGGGGCCCTCTCGCGGGAGGGCCCCTACCCCTGCCTGCACGATCAGAGGTCCCCGAACATGAACGACCACGAGGTGCATGAGGAGTGCCTGCGGCTCCTTCGGGACGGCATGCCCGATCCCGCCCCCGACACCTTCGACGAGGAACGGGACTTCCTTCCGCTCGGCCTCGACATGGACGGCGACGTCGCCGTTGTCACGTTCCTCCACCAGTGGGGCGGGGGCGGCGTCGACCCGTTCATCGAGGGCAGAACGTTCCACCGGCGGGACGGCGAGTGGATGGGCCTCGGCGGGGGCGGCGGCTCGGCGCCCTACGAGCCCCTGGTGCGCCGCTCGTCCGGTGAGATGGGCCGCTACCTGTACAAGTACGGCACGGGGCGGACGGTCCGGAACGCCAACCGGCTGCTGCCGTGGGGCGCGAAGTGGGTGAACGAGGCGCGGCTGCGGGCCTCGGCCGAGGTGACGCGGGTCCGGGTGGGCAAGCGGTTCCTTCACGTCCCGCCGCACGGGCACATCGTCGTGGTGTGGGGCGCCCGGCGCGGCCCCGTGGTCGAGGCGCTCGCGGCGGACGGCTCGGTGCTGGACACGCTGGACCTCGACAGTCCCGCCGTCCCGGCGCGCTCGGACGCCTGATATTTGACCGATCGTTCTCAATAGCCGTACGGTCGACCCATGGCGCGGACCAAGGAGTTCGATCCGGACGCGGCGCTGCTGCGCGCGCTGGAGTTGTTCTGGGAGCGGGGGTACGAGGCGACCTCCATGGCCGACCTCGTAGAGCATCTCGGCATCGCCCGCGCGAGCGTCTACGCGACGTTCGGCGGCAAGCACGAGCTGTTCCTGCGGGCGCTCGAGCGCTATCTCGAGACGACCGATCCGAAGATCGCCGAGGCGCTGTCGCAGCCCGGCCCGGTCCTGCCGGCCGTGCGCGCGCTGATCGACCGCTACGCCGATGAGGCGGGCCGGGATCGCCCGCGCCTCGGCTGCCTGGTGGTGAACACGGCGGTCGAGCTGGCCGCCCGGGACGCCGAGGCGGCGCGCCTGGTGGAGTCCAGCTGGAACTTCCTCGAGGCGACCCTGACGTCGGCGCTGACCCGCGCCCGCGCGCAGGGGGAGTTGCCCGGCGGCGCCGACCCGCGCGGCCTCGCCCGGCTCCTGCTGGTGATCTTCCAGGGCATGCGCGTCCTGGGCCGGGCCCCGGCGGAGGAGGCCCGGATCCGGGACGCCGCCCGCCAGGCCCAGGCCCTCCTCGCCTGACCCCTCGCGGGCGCCCCCGCGGCCTCCATACCGGCGCCGCCCCGCCCGCTCGCCGCACTGTCGCCGGGCGCCCCGCATGCCTGGCGTCACTGACGCGGCCGACGCGCGCGACCGCGCCGCCCGTACGGGTCGACGCCCATGCCTCTGACCGCTTGCCCTTATTCAAGACCGATCATTCTGAAATTGAGAGATGCCATGAGAGAACGCTTCGCCGAGCGGGTCGTCCTGGTCACCGGCGGCGCCGGCGCGATCGGCCGGGTCACCGCCCGCGCCTTCGCCGAGGAGGGGGCCACCGTGGTCCTGTCCGGACGCGACGAGAAGGCCCTCGTCCAGGCCGTCGAGGAGATCCAGGCCGGCGGCGGGCGCGCCGATCACGTGGTCGCCGACCTGACCGTCCCCGGTGACGCCGCCGCCATGGTCGCCGCGGTCACGGGCCGCCACGGCGGCCTGCACGTCGCGGTCAACAACGCCGGAACGCTCGGGCCCGTCGGTCCCGTCGCCGACCTCGACGAGGACGCCTGGCGCACGGTCCTCGACGTTAACCTGACGGGCGTGTTCCTGTCGATGAAGCACGAGATCGCCCACATGCGCGCGCACGGCGGCGGCACGATCGTGAACATCGCGTCCAACATCGGCGTGCACGGGCGCAGGCCGGGGATGGCCGCGTACGCCGCGTCGAAGGCGGGCGTCAGCATCCTGACCCGCTCCGCGGCCATCGACCACATCGCCGACGGGGTGCGCGTCAACGCGGTCAGCCCCGGCGCGAGCGACACCCCTATGTCGCTGCGTCCCGGCGAGACCAGGGCGGAGCGCGACGCGCGGCTGAAGTCGGCCATCCCGGCGGGACGGCCGAGCGACCCCTCGGAGGTGGCCGACGCCGTCCTCTGGCTGGCCTCCGACGAGTCGGCCTACCTGGTGGGCCACGACATGGTCGTCGACGGCGGCACCACCGCCTGACGAGGCATCCCCAAGGCCCCGGTGGGCAGACTCACCCTATGGCTCTGACGCCCGACTACGACGCAGACCCGGAGCGTTTCCGCCTCGCCGCGCGGGTCACCCGCCAATACCTGATCGGAGCGCGGAGCCTGCACGACCACATCGCCGCCAAGCTGCTGGCGGCCGGGGCCTCCCGCGTGCTGGACATCGGCTGCGGGGAGGGCGCGCTGCGCCGCGCCCTCCCCGACTCGCCGCGCTTCCGGTTCGTGGGCCTCGACGCGTCCGCGGCGCTCCTGCGCGCCCACCCCGCGCCGCGCCTGCGGGCCGACGCGCTGCGCCTGCCGTTCCGCGACGGCGCCTTCGACGCGGCCGTGGCGGTGAACATGCTGTACCACCTGGACGAACCGCGCATCGCCCTGCGGGAGGCGCGCCGGGTGCTGGCGCCCGGCGGGACCTTGCTGGTCTCGGCGATCTGCCGGACCGACAGCCCGGAGCTGGCGCCGGTCTGGCGTCCCGAGCCGTCCACCTTCGACGCCGAGGACGCGCCGGCGCGGGTCTGCGAGGTGTTCGACGAGGTGGAGGTGGAGCGCTGGGACGCCCCGCTGATCACGCTGCCCGACCGGGCCGCGATCCGCGACTACCTGATCGCGAGGCGGGTCCCCCGTCCCCAGGCCGCCGAGGCGGCGTCACGCCTCCCCACCCCGCTCCCGGTGACCAAGCGGGGCTCCCTCCTCCTCGCCCGCCGCTGACCCCCAGAGACCACGGCGGCCCTCAACGCCTGATCGGCTCGCGAACAACCAACCCGCAGCCCCGCCCCGCAGCCCAACCCCACGGCCCAACCCACGCCCCCAGCCCAGCAGCCCAGCCTCGACGCCGACTCCGACGCTGGTCCCGAGGCAGGTTTCCATGCCGCCCCTGAGGCCAGCCCTGAAGGCGCTCCCATAAGGCCGCCTTTTTAGGCCGCCCCTCAAGGCCAGCCCTAACGAGTCGTCCGCAATGCCGATCATCAACGTCGGTCGCCGTCGGTGGCTGGGCGGAGGGTCAGAGCCAGCCGAGATCCCGGGCGGTGGTGACGGCGGCGTGGCGGTTGTGGACGCCGAGCTTGGTGACGGCGGCGGACAGGTAGTTGCGGACGGTGCCCTCGGACAGGCCGAGCCCGCGGGCGATGCGGGAGATGGGGGCGCCGTCGGCGGCGGCGCGCAGGGTGTCGAGTTCGCGGGGGGTGAGGGGGCACTCCTCGGCGGCGAGGGCGTCGGCGGCGAGCTGCGGGTCGATGTAGCGGGCGCCGGCGGCGACCTGGCGGATGACCTCGGCGAGCCGGGCGCCGGGGGCGTCCTTGCCGAGGAAGCCGCGCACGCCGGCGGCCATCGCGCGGCGCAGGTTGCCGGGCCGGCCGTGCGCGGTGACGATCACCAGGCGGCAGCCGGGCAGGTCGCGGGAGAGGCGTTCGGCGGCGGCGAGTCCGTCGAGGCCCGGCATGTCGATGTCGAGGACGGCGACGTCGGGCCGGAGGGCGAGGGCGCGGTCGACGGCCTCGTCGCCGCGGCCGACGTCGGCGGCGACCTCGATACCGTCCTCGGTCTCCAGCAGCAGGACGAGGGCCTCCCTGATCAGCAGGTGGTCGTCGGCCAGCAGGACGCGGATCATGCCTCTCCCCTCGGTGCGGGGGCCGCCGGGACCGCGGCGGTCACCCGGAAGGTCCCGTCGCCGGACGGCCCGGCGCTGAAGCGGCCGCCGGCGGCGGCGATCCGCTCGGCGAGGCCGGTCAGGCCGCTGCCGGAGTCGCCCGCGGCGCGGCGCGGCGCGCCGTCGTTGACGATCTCCACGCGGACGCGGTCGCCGTCGGCGCGCACGGTGATCTCGCACCAGGTGGCGCTGGAGTGCCGGAGCACGTTGGTGGCGGCCTCCCTGGCGACCCAGCCGAGCGGTTCGTGCACGTGGGCGGGGAGTTCGGGGGACACCTCGGGCCGGTCGCAGCGGATGCCGGCGGCGCGCAGGACGGCGGACATCCCGTCCAGCTCGGTGCGCAGGGACGTGGCGCGGTAGCCGCGGACGACCTCGCGGACGTCGCGGACGGAGTCGCGCGCCATCGTCTGGATCTCGGTGAGCTCCTTGCGGACGCGGCCGGGGTCGCGGTCGAGGTAGCGTTCGGCGACCTCCGCGCGGAGCGCGACGGCCTGGAGGCTGTGGCCGAGGACGTCGTGCAGGTCGCGGGCGAAGCGGAGGCGCTCCTCCCCCACCGCGGACCGGGCCACCTCGGCGCGCGCCTCCCGCAGTTCCTGGACGACGTGGAACAGCCATACCTGTACGTATCCGGAGAAGGCGGCGAGCGGCACGCCGACCATCTCGTAGAGGACGCTCAAGGCGGGCAGGCCGAGGACGACGCCGTAGACGGGGGTGAGGACGGCCGCGGCGGCCGCCACCGGGATCGCCTGCCGGAGCGGCAGGACGACGGCGATCAGCCCGGCGGGGACGAGGAGGGCGTTGCCCCAGCCGTGGCCGACGCCGAGCAGCGGCAGCGTCCAGCAGATCGCGGCGATCGCGGCCAGCCCGAAGCGGTGCCCCGGGGCGGTGCGGCGCATCATGTTGAGCCACAGCATCCGGGCGTAGAGCGCGAACGCGATGGCGACTCCGGCGGCGGAGAACGCGACGCGTGCGGGGTTGTGGCGGTCGAAGACCTCGTACCAGAGCGCGGGCAGGAGGAACCCGGCGAGGGTGACCGCCGTCATCCCCACGATGATCGCGGCGATGACGGTGGGGCGCGGGATCCTCGGCTGCACGCGCCCAGAGTATGCGGGTGTCAGGGGATCGGGGCGCCGCCGAGGCCGGTGCGCGGGGACGATCCCGCCGAGCGCGCGCAGGAGCGGGGTCCGGCCGCCGTCGTCCACGCTTCCGGCGCCGGTCAGGCGGCGTGCGGGGCGTGCCGGGCGGCGCTGCCGGACGGGGCGGGGGTGCCGGACGGGGCGGGGGTGCCGAGGCGGGCGGAGGCGCGTCCGGTGACGAGGCGGCCGTCGTCGAGCACGCCGACCCGGTCGGCGCGGCACGCCTCGCCGGTGTCGCGGGTCGTGATCACGACGGTGCTGCCGTGCGCGGCCAGCAGGAGCAGGACGGACCAGACCTCGCGGGCGGCGGCCTCGTCGAGCCCGGCGGTGGGTTCGTCGAGGAAGAGCACGTCGGAGCGGCCGATGAGGGCGAGCGCGAGGTCGAGCAGGCGCCGGCGGCCCGGGTCGAGCCGTTCGAAGGGGACGTCGGCGTGGCCGGTGAGGCGGGCGAGGCGCAGCGCCTCGTCGCGGGTGACCGGGTCGAGGGTCCAGCGCCGCCAGGTGTCGATGATCTCGGCGACGGTCAGCCCGGGGAACAGGCCGCCGTCGCGCCAGACGGTGCCGGACCGGGCGGCGTCGCGGTCGGTGTAGGGGTCGGCGCCGCGGACGCGGACCGTGCCGCCGGTCGGGCGCCGCAGGCCGGCGAGCATCTCCAGCAGGGTGGTCTTGCCCGATCCGTACCGGCCGAGCAGCGCGTACACCTCGCCCTTCGCCACGGTGAACGAGACGTCTCGCACGGCCTCGTTCAGCTGCAGGTCGCGTACCTCGATCACGGGTGCCTTCATGGGTCCCATGCTGCCGACGGACGATCTCCGCGTGCAGTCACGGACGTCAGGTGCGGGCCATGAAGTTCGCAGGGGCCGGACATGACATCTGTCATGGGCGGGCGATGGCCCAGCCTCGCGGGGGTATCAGGGCGCCTTCGCCGTGGAAGTCGGCGTCTCCGGCGATGCGGGTCCATCCGGCGGCGGGGAGGTCGGCCTTGGCGGGCTCGTCGGCGAGGTTGAGGACGACGCCCAGTCGCTCATCGCCCTGCCCCACTGTGTAGGAGAGCGCCGTATTGGTCAAGGTGGCGACCTTCGTGTGCGCGCGGACAAGCCATGGGTGGCGGCGCCTCACGCCGATGAGGTCCTGGTGGAGGCGATGGTGGGGAGCGCCGTAACCGGGCGCCTCGTCGGGGCGCACAGGGAAGGCGGGACGTATGGCGTCGTCGCCGCCTTCGCGTTCCTCCTTGACGCCGTGGAAGGCGAACTCGTCACCGGCGTAGATGGAGGGAACGCCGGCGGTGGTGAGGAGGACGACGAGCGCGTGCGCGAGGTGGCGTTCGTCGTCGAGGCGGCTGGCGATGCGCGTCACGTCGTGGTTGCCGACGAAGGTCTGCGGGACGAACGTGCCGAGCATCCCGTCGTGGCGGGTGAGGGCATGGGCCAGCTCGAAGAAGTTGCGGTCGTTCAGCGAGCTCCAGATGGCCTTCCATAGTTCGTACTGGGTGACGGAGTCCAGCCCGCTGCGTTCCACGAAGCCCGCATAGTCGCCGTGGATGACCTCCCCCACGAGCCATGCGTCGGGGAAGCGCGCGCGGACGCGGTCGGTCACCGTCCGCCAGAACTCCGCCGGGACGGCGTACGCGGCGTCCAGCCGCCATCCGTCGATGCCGCGCTCCAGCCAGTGGCTCATGACCTCGACGGCGTAATCGGCGACCGCCGGTTCGTCATGGTTGAGGGCCACGAGCTTGTGGTGGCCCTCGAACGTGCGGAAGCCGCCGTCGCCTTCAGGGACGAACCATCCCGCGTACGGCGACGCGCCGCCCCGCGCCTCGACGTCGGCGAAGCGCGGGAAGCCCCGGCCGACATGGTTGAAGACCCCGTCGAGGAGGACCCGGACGCCCCGCTCCGACGCCGCTTCGACGAGCCGCCGCAGGTCGTCCTCGTCGCCGAGGCGCGGGTCGACGCGGAAGTGGTCGACGGTGTCGTAGCCGTGGGTCTCGGACGCGAACACCGGCCCGAGGGCGAGGCCGTTGCAGCCGAGCGCCACCAGATGGTCGAGCCATCCCGCGATCCGCTCCAGCCGGTGCTCGGGCGGGGAACCGGACGGGAGGGCGGCGCGTTCGGCGCCGGTGAAGCCGAGCGGGTAGACGTGCCACCAGATGGCGTGATCAGGCCAGCGCATGCGCGTCTCCTTACCCGGGAATCATCGCTCCCAAAATAGTAAGCAGTAATGAACTATTCGGCCAGCCGGTCCATCAGGCGGGCGGCCAGCCGCAGCACCTCGCGCTCGGTCTCGCCCAGCTCGCCGAGCGCCCCGGCGAGCCACGCGTCGCGCTCGTCCAGATCGCGCCTGAGCGCCTCGATCCCGGCCGGGGTGATGGTCAGCACGGCCTGCCTGCGGTCCCGCTCGTCGCGCGCGCGCAGGATCAGCCCGGACTCCTCCAGCTCGGCGAAGACCCTGGTCAGCGACTGTGGGCGCTGCTTCTCGGCGGCCGCCACCTCGCCGGCCGAGCTGGGGCCGTTGCGGGCCAGGTGCCCGAGCACGACCAGCTTGTTGCTGCTCAGCGCGTCCGGGGAGCGGGAGGCGCGCATCCGGCGCGCCATCCGCATCACCCCGCTGCGGATCTCCACCACCGCTTCCCTCGGCACCTCGGGCCGATCACTCGCCTCGCTCACCATAATGTTACGCTATTCCTTACTAATCCTTGAGAGGTGGGCCATGACGGTGGGCACGGTCCGGACATTCGCCGCCGCGAAGGCGCCGGTCGCCGTCGCGGCCGCCACGATGGCCGCAGTCCTCGCGGCCTACGGGTCGACGCTCCTGCTGGAGCACGCGGCCCACCTGCACATCGACTCCGTCATACAGGCCGTCGTCCTGTCGGTCACCCTTTCCAGGGCGCATAGAGGCGCGCCCATACCGGACCGTCTGATCGGGTTCGTCGTCATGCCCGCCGTAGCCGTCGCGTCGGTGGGCCTCGGCGACCTCATGCGCAACGACGCGTTCGCGGGCGACGCCGCCTTCGCCGCCCTCGTCGCGTCCGGAATCTGGATCCGCCGGTTCGGACCCCGCTTCACCAAGGCCGGCACGCTGATGATGCTCCCAGCCATCGCCTTGCTCGTCATCCCCCACGGCGGTCCCGGCGCGTCCTCGACCCACCTCATGTGGGCGCCCGTGATAGCGCTCATCGCCTGCTTCTGGGTGACCGCCGTACAGGTCGCTGTGGAACGCCCATGGCGCGCGGCCCGCACGAAGGCTCCCGCGACAGCGACCGCGCCCGCCGCAGGCAAAGGGGTGCGCGTCAGCACCCGCATGGCGGCGCAGACGGGGATCGGCCTCTGCGCGGCGTTCGCCGTCGGCCACTGGCTGTTCCCCGACCACTGGTCGTGGGTCGTCCTGACGGCGTTCATCGTGTGCAACGGCGCGCGCGGACGCGGCGACGCCCTCCACAAGGGCCTGCTGCGCGCGCTCGGCGCAGCCGGAGGGACGGTCCTGGCCGCGCTGGCGTCCGGGTTGTTCGCCCCCAGGGACCCCGACACGGTCGTCCTCATCTTCGTCGTGTTGGGCCTGGCGGCGTGGTTGCGTCAGCGGAGCTACGCCTACTGGGCCGGTGGCGTCACGGCCGCTCTGTCGCTGCTGTACGTGTACTACGGCCAGTCCGCGGGCCCGCTCCTCCAGACGCGTCTCGAAGCCATCCTCGTCGGCGGCGTCATCGGTGTCGCGGCGGCCTGGGCCATCCTGCCGTTCCGCACCAGGGACGTCCTGCGCCGCCGTGCAGCCGAGTGCCTGGCCGCTCTCACCGACGTCCTGCGAGACGATCCGCACGCCCGCGCGCGCTTTGAAAGCTCCGTCACCGAACTGGACACCGTCTACGGACCACTGCGGCTGCACCGGTTCGTGAGCCGCGCCCGGCCCCACCATGCCGATGTCGTGGACGTCCTACGCGAGATGGTGCCCCACGTCCGTGCCGCCGGGCCCGACGCCAGGGCGTTGCGCGCCAACGTGGGATCCGTACGGCGCGCGATCGCCCGGCGCCATGACGGCACGCCGTACAAGCGGCTCGCGCTGGACGACGCCACGGCCGCACACGCCATCGATGCGGGACTGGCCCGCATCCACGCGATCTATGCAACGCCCCCAACCGATCCCCCGGCGGCAACAGAGCCCTCCCCCACGACAGAGCCCTCAGCGGCAACAGAGCTCTCGCGCACGGCGGTCTCTAAGCGCGGACCAGAGTCTCCGGAGAAAGCTCGTCCGGCCGGGTGACACCGGACAGCGCCATGGTCAGCTCCAGCTCGGCCTGGATGCAGCGCAGGACGTGCTGGACCCCGGCCTGCCCGCCGAGCGCCAGCCCGTAGGCGTACGGGCGCGCGAGCAGCACCGCCTTGGCGCCTAGGGCGAGCGCCTTCGCGACGTCCGACCCGGTGCGGATGCCGCTGTCGAACAGCACGGTGGCCTGGTCGCGGACGGCGTCGACCACGCCGGGCAGGGCGTCCAGCGACGCGATGGCGCCGTCGACCTGCCGCCCGCCGTGGTTGGACACGATCACGCCGTCCATCCCCGCGTCCACCGCGCGGCGCGCGTCGTCGGGATGCTGGACGCCCTTCAGCGCGATCGGCCCGTCCCAGTGGTCCCGCAGGAACGCCAGGTCGTCCCAGGTCAGCGACGGGTTTCCGAAGTTGGCGACCCAGTGCAGGAGCGCGGTGTCGCGGTTGGCGTCGGTGACGGGCCCGCCGACCGCCTTCTGGAAGACGGGGTCGCTGAAGTAGTTGGCGACCCCGATGCCGCGCAGGAACGGCAGGTACGCCTGGTCCAGGTCGCGGGGCCGCCACGCCAGCGTGAACGTGTCGAGCGTGACGACGAGCGCCGTGTAGCCCGCCGCCTTGGCCCGCTCCAGGAAGCTGACGGCGAGGTCCCGGTCCTTCGGCCAGTAGAGCTGGTACCAGCGGGGCGCGCCGTCGCCGTTGGCCTCCGCGACCTCCTCGATGGAGTGGGACGAGGCGGTGCTGAGCACCATGGTGAGCCCCTCGGCGCCCGCCGCGCGCGCGGTGGCGAGCTCCCCGTCCGGGTGGAAGATCGACTGCACGCCGATCGGCGCGAGCAGGACCGGCGAGGGCATCGCGGTGCCGAGGACCTCCACCGACAGGTCGCGGTGCGCCACGTCGCGCAGGAACCTCGGGACGATCCGCCACCGGTCGAACGCGTCCCGGTTGGCCCGCGCGGTCGCCTCGCTGCCCGCCGATCCCGCCACGTACCCGAACGCCTGCGCCGACAGGACGCCCTCGGCGAGCCCCTCCAGTTTGGTCAGGTCGGTCGGCAGCGACGGCCGCACGTCACCGAGTCCCTGCAGGTAGATCGAGTTCTGGAAGTCGGCCAGCGCGCTCATCGGGTACCTCCGCGGGGGACGCGGCCGGGGTGCGGCCGCGGGGTGGGAACCGTCCGGGACCAATCTGCCACGGCCGCTGACCGGATCGCGCGGGGCGGCGGCGCCCGGATCCGATCCGCGGCCCATCCGGTGGGGCGGGCGAAAGATGTCGGCGGGACCGGCCACAATGTGGGGCATGGCACGACGCGGATCCCAAGCCCCTCCCCCGCCGCCGGACTTCGAGGAGAACATCGTCGACGTCGACGTCTCCGAGGAGATGCGCGGCAGCTACCTCGAGTACGCGTACTCGGTGATCTACCAGCGGGCGCTTCCCGACGCCCGCGACGGGCTGAAGCCCGTCCAGCGGCGGATCCTGTACTCGATGAACGAGATGGGGCTGCGCCCCGACCGCGGGCACGTCAAGTGCGCGCGCGTCGTCGGCGAGGTCATGGGCAAGCTGCACCCGCACGGCGACAGCGCGATCTACGACGCGATGGTGCGGATGGCCCAGCCCTGGGCGATGCGGATGCCGCTGGTCGACGGGCACGGCAACTTCGGCTCGCTCGGCGGCGACGACCTGCCCGCCGCCATGCGGTACACCGAGGCCCGCATGTCCCGCGAGGCGCTGATGATGGTCGCCTCCATCGACGAGGACACCGTCGACTTCCGGCCGAACTACGACGGCCAGGAGCAGGAACCGGAGGTGCTGCCCGCGGCCTTCCCGAACCTGCTGGTCAACGGCGCGTCCGGGATCGCGGTCGGGATGGCCACCAACATGGCCCCGCACAACCTCGGCGAGGTGGTCGCGGCGGCCCGGCACCTGATCGACCACCCCGACGCCACGCTCGACGACCTGATGCGCTTCGTCCCCGGCCCCGACCTGCCCACCGGCGGCATGATCGTCGGCCTGGACGGCATCCGCGACGCCTACGAGAAGGGCCGCGGGACGTTCCGCACCCGCGCCACCACGACCATCGAGAACGTCACGCCGCGCCGCAAGGGCATCGTGGTCAGCGAGCTGCCGTACGCGGTCGGCCCGGAGCGCGTCAAGGCCAAGATCAAGGAACTGGTCAACGCCAAGAAGATCCAGGGCATCGCCGACCTGAAGGACCTCACGGACCGCAACGTCGGCCTGCGCCTGGTCATCGAGATCAAGAACGGCTTCAACCCCGAGGCCGTCCTGCAGGACCTCTACCGGCTCACGCCGATGGAGGAGACCTTCGGCATCAACAACGTCGCGCTCGTCGACGGCCGGCCGCGCACGCTCGGCCTGCGCGAGCTGCTCCAGGTGTACGTCGACCACCGCATCGAGGTCGTGCGGCGCCGGTCGATGTTCCGCCGCAAGAAGCGCGAGGACCGCCTCCACCTCGTCGACGGCCTGCTGGTCGCGCTGCTCAACATCGACGAGGTCATCCAGGTCATCCGGCAGAGCGACGACGCCGGGCAGGCCAAGCAGCGGCTGATGCAGATCTTCGAGCTGTCGGAGATCCAGGCCCAGTACATCCTGGACACCCCGCTGCGCCGCCTCACCCGCTACGACCGGCTCGAGCTGGAGAAGGAGAAGGAGCAGCTGGCCAAGGAGATCGCGAAGCTGACCGCGATCCTGGAGTCGGAGCGGAAGCTGCGCGGCCTGGTGTCCAAGGAGCTCGGCGAGGTCGCCTCCGAGTACACCACCCCGCGCCGCACGATCCTGCTGGAGTCCTCCGGCCACACCGCCGCGGCCGCCGTGCCCCTGGAGGTCGCGGACGACCCGTGCACGGTGCTGCTGTCGTCCACCGGGCTGATGGCGCGCACGCACGGCCCCGAGCCGCTGCCCGACAGCGGCCCGCGCGCGCCGCACGACGTGCTGATCTCGGTCGTCCCGGCGACGGCCCGCGGCCAGGTCGGCGCGGTGACCTCGCTCGGGCGGATGATCCGCGTCGACGTCCTCGACCTGCCGACGCTGCCGCCGTCGGCGACGCCGCCGTCCCTGGCGGGCGGCGCGCCGGTGACCGAGTACGTCGACCTGGAACCGGACGAGACGGTCGTGGGCGTGGCGGCGCTGTCGGAGGAGGGCGGCGGGCTCGCCCTCGGCACGGCGCAGGGCGTGGTCAAGCGGGTCGTCCCCGACTTCCCCGCCAACCGCGACGAGTTCGAGGTCATCGGGCTCAAGGAGGGCGACCAGGTCATCGGCGCCGTCCAGCTGCTGTCGGAGGACCAGCACCTCGTCTTCATCACCACCGACGCGCAGCTGCTGCACTTCGCCGCGTCCAACGTGCGGCCGCAGGGCCGCGCCGCCGGCGGCATGGCCGGCATCAAGCTGGCCGCCGGGGCCCAGGTGCTGTGGTTCGGCGCGCTCGACCCCGGCCGCGAGGCGCGGGTGATCACGGTCTCCGGGTCGTCGTCGGCGCTGCCCGGCACCCAGACGGGCGCGATCAAGCTGGCCGACTTCGCGGACTTCCCCGCCAAGGGCCGCGCGACCGGCGGCGTCCGGGCGCACCGGTTCCTGAAGGGCGAGGACGTGCTGCTCCAGGCGTGGGCGGCGCCGACGCCGCTGCGCGCCGCCGGCGCGAACGGCAAGCCCGCGACGCTGAACGTGACGCTCGGCCGCCGCGACGGGTCGGGCGAGAAGCTGAGCACCCGCATCGTGTCGATCAGCGGCCCCATCGGCCCCGTCCCGCCGGACACCGACACCGGCACCGAGGCCGACACCGACGCCGACGAGGCATGACGGTGAGCCGGGCCCGCGGTCGGCGGGCCCGGCTCACATCGGCTCGTGGCGGTCAGGCGGCGGGGGCGGCGGCGAGGGCTTCGGTCACCGTGGTGACGGTGGCGAAGCCGCAGTCGCGCATCACCTCCAGGCCGATCTCGTGGAGGCGCGGGGTGAGGGCCGCGCAGGCGTCGCCGAGCACCGTGACCCGGTAGTCGCGCATGTAGGCGGCCCGGACGGTGGACTCCACGCAGATGTTGGTGACGACGCCGCAGACGAGAAGGTGGTCGGCGCCGAGGCCGCGGAGGAGCGGGTCGAGGGACGTCCAGAGGAAGGCGTCGAAACGGGCCTTGTCCACCACCAGGTCGTCGGGGCCGCAGCCCAGCTCGTCGGCGACCTCCGCGTCCCAGCTGCCCGCGGCCAGGGCGGAGATCTCCGCCAGGGCCGGGTGGGCGCCGCCGAGGTTGGCGCCCTCGTCGGCGCGGCCGGGCCGGTAGACGTGGCGGGTGAAGACCACGGGCGTCCCCGCGGCACGGGCGGCGGCCACCGCCGCGGCGCACTGCCGTACGGCGCGGCCCGTGTCGGCGAGGGCCATGCCGAGGGTGGGGAGCGATCCGTCCGGGTGGACGAACCCGTTCTGCATGTCGACGACGATGAGGACGCTGGTCATCGGAGTGCCTCCGGGGTCTGTTCGAGGGAGGTGGAGACGGACGGGGCCGGCGCCGTGCCGGGCATGCCGAGCAGGACGGGGCCCTTCGGCGGACGCCACGCGCTGGGCTTGCAGGCGTCCCGGCAGGAGCCCTCGGTGGAGCAGCACAGCGAGCAGATGTGCCCCTGGTGGAACGGGCAGGTGGCCATGTCCGCGACGTCGTAGGACCCGCCGCACACCGCGCAGGGCAGTTCGGTCGCGCCCTCGGGGAAGACGCTCGTCCGCGCGATGTACCAGCGGCCCCGGGTGGCCGCCGCGACGAGGGGCGGCAGCGCCAGTGCGAGGACGAAGGCGATGAAGGGCGACAGGTCGGCGGCCGTGGAGCCGAACGCCCCGTAGTAGGCGACGATCGAGACGGCCGCGGCGGCGACCATCGAGCCGAAGCCGACCGGGTTCACGTTGTACAGGTGGGCGCGGCGGAACTCCACCTCGGGCGGGCTGAGGCCCAGCCACCGCTTGTTGATGACCAGGTCGGACGCCATCGCGGCGATCCAGGCGATGCCGATGTTGGCGTACCAGGCCAGCACGGTGACGATGTGGGCGAAGATGTCGATCTCCATGAGGACCAGCGCGAGCGCGACCTGGAGGATCACCCACACCGCGCGGCCGGGGTGCCGGTGCAGCAGCCGGGAGAAGAAGTTCGACCACGACAGCGAGCCCGAGTAGGTGTTCATGATGTTGATCTTGATCTGCGAGAGCAGCACCAGGACGCCCGCGAGGACGAGCGCCACCGTGTGGTCGCCGACCGCGCGCTCGTACACGACCGTGAACAGGTCGACCGGGACCGCGACGTGGTCGGGCGTCGTCTCGGTGCCGGCGTAGCCGACGAGCAGCGTGGACGCGAAGAAGATGACGATGGCGAACAGGGACAGGCCGGGGCCGCCCATCAGCACCGCCAGCCGCCATCTGCGGCGCCCCGCCGCGCCCTTCGGGTCGGGCATCAGCCGCAGGTAGTCGCCCTGTTCACCGATCTGCACCGCGAACGACAGCTGCGCGGCGGCGATGGTGAACACCGCGGTCAGCGTGAGGCCGCCGACGGCCGCCGCCCCGTGCGCGGTGATCGGGTGGACCATGTGGTGGCCGGCGGAGGGCGAGGTCGCCGCGATGACCAGGGCGAACCCGATCAGCAGGATCCACAGCGGCCACGTCCACGCCTGGAACTTCGAGCTGAAGGTCATCCCGTAGAGCGTCAGCGGCACCATGACGGCCGAGACGATCACGTACGAGATGTGCACGTCGACGCGGAAGAGCGCGGTCACCGCCTGCGCCATGATCGCGCCCTCGTAGGCGAGGAAGATCAGCGTGTAGGTCGCGTAGACCAGCGAGGTGACCGTGGAGCCCAGGTAGCCGAACCCGGAGCCGCGGGTGAGCAGGTCGATGTCGATGTGCCTGCGGGTGATGGCGAACGCGATGACGACGGTCAGCGGCAGCGTGACCACGCTCGCGACGGCGAACCCGAGCAGCGAGCTGCCGAAGCCGAACTCGTTGACGAACGCGGCGTCCAGCGCGTATCCCGCCATGGCGGACAGGCCCACCAGGCAGCTCAGGAACACCATCCACGGCGACCAGGTGCGGAACGCGCTGGGCGTGTACCGCAGGGAGTAGTCCTCCATCTGCGGGTTCTCTGCCAGATCCAAACCCGGCTCCTTTCCTAGCGGGGCGGCGGGCACCGCAGAAGCTAGGAACGGGATGTTTCTCCGGGGTGTCGGAACCCGTTGCGCCCCGTTACGCCGATTCGTCGCGCGGCGAAGGGGCTCTGGCGTGCGGGTTCGCACCGGCGGGGGCGGCATGCGCCGGGTCGCGGCGGGTTTCGGCCGGTCCTGCCGCCGGAGTCACCCCTCTGTCAGGCGGGCGCGGAGTGAGCGCAGGTGGTCGCGCAGGTCCGCCCAGGGGAACGTCGCGCCGCTCGGTTCGTCCGAGTCGGGGTTCGGGAGGCGGTCGGTGTCGAGGAGGACGGTGACGCCCCAGGCGCGGAGCTCGGCGACGCTGCGCGAGAAGACCGGGTGGCGGGCGAGCGCCGCGTTGGGCCACGGCGCGGCGACGATCGGGCGTCCCTGGCCGACGGCCTCGTTGAGCAGGCCGAGCGCCAGCGTGTCGCTGATGCCGTGCGCCCACTTGTTGACGGTGTTGAACGTCGCCGGGACGACGGCGAACGCGTCGGCGGGCGGCAGGACGTCGGGCTCCTCGGGCCGCTTGTAGTCCGAGCGGACGGGCAGGCCCGTCAGCTCGGACAGCCGCGCGGCGTCGACGAACCTCGTGGCGGCCGGCGTCGCGACGGCGCAGACCGTCCAGCCGTCGCCGAGGAGCCGCTCGACGAACGAGGGCAGCTCCGCGGCGGGGCGCCCGCCGCAGGCGATCACGTACAGCACCGGACGTGCGGGCACCCGACCTCCTCGGTTCCGATCGGGTTCCAGCCTCCCACGTCCGGGTCAGGTCTCGACGTCGTCGGGTCCCCAGTGCGCCTCCATGCGGACGATCTTGCCGTCGGCGCCGAACGTCATGACGTCGATGACGCGGACGCGCATGCCGGGGACCGTCACGGTGAAGGCCATCGCGGCGCGGTCGCCGTGCGAGCCGCGGATGGGGGCGTCGAGCGAGAGCTTCGCGCCGGCGGCGACGGCGTTGCCGTAGAACTCGTCGATCGCGGCGCGGCCCTCCATCGGCGGGTTGCCGACCGGGTCGACCACGACGGCGTCGTCGGCGAACAGGCCGGTGACGGCCGCGGGGTCGCCGGAGTTGAAGCCGTCGACATAGGCCTGGAGCGTGCTCTTCATCTGTTCCTGGGTCGGCATGCGACCGAGGCTACCAAGCGCCCGCTTGGCTACCCGTTCGCGGCATCCGGGTCATGATGGCCACGCCTGCCCGGGCCGGAGGGCGGCGACCTTAGGCTGCTGCGTGACGGGAAGGCCCGACACGAACCGGAGGAGCGATGACGGACGCCGCACGGGCCACCGGGGAGCCGCCGAAGAAGGCGGCCTACCGGCGGTCGGCGGGATCGCCGCGCGGCGAGGCGAGGCGGCGCGAGCTGCTCGAACGCGTCACCGACGACCTCGCGGTGAACGGGCTCGTCGACTTCTCGCTGCGGCGCGCCGCCCGCGCGGCCGGAACCACGCACAAGGTCCTGCTCTACCACTTCGAGGGCGCCGACGACCTGCTCCGGCAGGCGGTCGCCCGGCTGCGCGACCGGCGCATCGGCAACGCGCTCGCCGCCGCCGCGGAGCACGGCGGCGGGACGCTGGCGGACCGGGTGCGGGCCGTCTGGCGGTCCCTGACGGACGAGGACCCGGGACTGCGGCGGGTCCTCGACCAGGCCATGGGCCTCGCCATGTACGACGTGGACCGGCACAGCGAGCTCGGCCGCGGGGCGTCCCGGCAGTACATCCCGATCCTGGGATCCTTCTGCCCGCCGGACTGGTCCGAGGCGCGCAGGCTCCAGGTCGGCGAGATGATCCTCGCGACGCTGCGCGGGTTCCTGCTGGAGCGGCTGATCAGCGGCGACGCCGGCGGCGCCGACGCCGGGTTCGAGGCGCTCGTCCGCGCGCTGGAGCGCGAGGAGGCCGCCGCCGAACCGCCGGCGCCCTAGCGCAGGCTGAAGGCGGCCGCGCGCCCGGCGCGCTCGACGGACACCGCGCGCTCGACGGACGCGGCGCGCTCGACGGACGCCGCGCGCCCGGCGGGCCCCTCGGACGTGGCGTGCTCGATGGACGCGGCGCGCACGGCGGGCTCGTCCGACGCGGCGCGCTCGGCGGGCTCGTCCGACGCGGCGCGCTCGGCGCAGGCGGCCAGGCCCTCGAGAAGGTCCGCCGCGCCGCCGGCGGCCTCGTCGTAGTGCCAGTGGCGGACGAGGGCCTCCCCCTCGGGGCCGGGGTCGAAGCGGCCCTTGGCGAAGCAGCCGGCGACGGCCATCCGGACGATCACGCGGTCGCAGTCGTCCAGCTCGGCCACGTAGGCGGCCGCGTCGATGAGCCCGATCGCGGCGCGGGCGTTGCGGCAGTCGTCGGCGGGGTCGGGGCGGGCGATCCGCCACTGCGCGTACGGGCGCAGGTACTCCGCGATCATCACGGTTCGGTGCACGCGAGGTCCTTCCGGTCTCCGGGACCTCCCATGCTGCGGACGGCGCCGCCGGCGGGCGGGCGCCTTGACCGAGGTCTTGCCGCCCGCTGACCGATTGATCGTCCCGGCCCGGCGGCGGTGCCTAGGACCCGGCCAGCCCGTGCCGGAAGGCGTAGGTGACGGCCTGCGCGCGGTCCCGCAGCCCCGCCTTGGCGAACAGGTTGTTGATGTGGGTCTTCACCGTCGCCTCGCTGATGAACAGGTCGCCGGCGATCTCGGTGTTCGACCGGCCCTGCGCGATCAGCGCGAGCACCTCCGCCTCGCGCCGGGTCAGCCCGTCGGGCAGCTCGCCGCGGGCGGCGCGCACGGGCCGCTGGTCGGCGGCGACCGCCTCGACCAACCGGCGCTGGATCGCCGGGTCGAGCTGCGCCGCGCCGCCGCGCACCGCGGCGACCGCGCGGGCGATCTCGTCGGCGCCGGCGTCCTTGGTGAGGTACCCGCGGGCCCCGGCGCGCAGCGCCGCGAAGATCGACTCGTCGTCGGCGTAGGTGGTCAGCACGACGACCTCGACCTCCGGGTGCGCCTGCTTGATCCGCCGGGTCGCCTCCACCCCGTCCACCCGCGGCATCCGCAGGTCCATCAGCACCACGTCGGGCCGCAGCTCGGCGACCATGGCGACGGCCTGCTCGCCGTCGCCCGCCGACCCGGCCACCTCGATGCCCGGCAGCAGCTCCAGCAGCAGGACCAGGCCCTCCCGCACCACCGTCTGGTCGTCGACGACCAGGATCCTCGTCTCGTCGCTCACCGTGCCTCGTCCCGTGCCCCGTCCCGCGTCACGCCGGCACCCGGAGGGCGACGCGGAACCCCTTGCCCTCCGGCCCGGTCTCCAGGGTCCCACCGATCAGCTCCGCGCGCTCCCGCATGCCGACCAGCCCGTAGCCGCCGCCCTCGATCTCCAGGACCGGCTCGGTCGCGCCGGTGTCGGTCACCTCCAGCCCGACGGCGTCGCCGAGATAGCGCAGCGTGATGCGCGCGCGGGCGCCGGGCGCGTGCTTGCGGACGTTGGTGAGCGCCTCCTGGGCGGTCCGGACGACCGCGAGCCCCGCCTGCGGGGGCAGCTCGCGCGGCACACCGGTCACCCGGACGTCGCAGGGGCGGCCGGTGCTGGCGTAGAACTCCTCCGCCAGTTCCGCGATGACCTCCTTCGGCTCGGGGATCTCGCCGCGCAGCGTCGCCAGCGCGCGCCTGGTCTCCTCCAGGCCGGACTTGGCGAGGTTGCGCGCGCGCTCGACCCGGTCGAGGGCCTGGACCCGGTCGCCGTCCCGCGACAGCAGCAGGCGCGCGCCCTCCAGGTGGACGATCTGCGCCGACAGCGAGTGGGCGAGGATGTCGTGGATCTCGCGCGCGATGTGCGACCGCTCGGCCAGGACCGCGTTGGCCGCCTCGGCGCGGCGGGTGGCCTCCTGCGCGAGGACGTTCTGCCGGCTCGCGAGGGCGCCGAGGGTCAGGCCGATGAACGCGGCCAGCAGCCCGTAGTCCGGACCGCTGTCGTAGACCTCCCCCAGCGCGGCCACGACGATCACGGTGGCTGCGCCGATGGCGAGGCCCCAGCGCACCTTCGTCCGCATCATCAGGGCCCACATGGCGGCCAGCGAGAAGAAGTACCCGCCGCCGCCGTGCGGGGCGACGGCGTACAGCGAGAGCGACGTGCCCATCGCGCCCAGGAGCAGCGCGTTACCGGCCGAGCGCAGGCGGGAGCGCTTCGCGCGCCCCACCCACAGGCCGGTCCCGAGGAGGGCGAACGTCGCGGTGTTGAGGAGGACCACCGCGAGGCCCGTGCCGTGCAGGGCCGGCGCGGGGGTCGAGTGCAGCAGCCCGCGGAGGTAGGCCACGGCTCCCCAGATCAGCGCGATCGTGATCGCGATGGTCCGGACGAGCCGGTCCTCGAGGGTGAAGGGTCCGAACCTCACGATGCGACGCTAGCCGGTGCGGTCGCGGTGATCCGCCGTCCACGCCACACCACCAGCAGGTTCTGGACGATCAGCGTCAGGGCGAGGAAGAGCAGGAAGAGGTTCGAGCCGAGCCTGAGGCCGAGCGCGTGCCCGGCGGCGAGGAACCCGACGCGGCTCAGGATCGACACGAGCCAGGCCGCGAGGGTCCAGCCGGTGCCGCGGCGCCACAGCTCGCCGTCGCTCTCGCGCCACAGCCGGACGGTCAGCGCCCGCAGCGCGCCGAACGCGACCGCGGCGACGACCTCCCCGGCGAGGAGCGCGACGCTGAGCGCCGGGTGCGCGTCGTCGAGCAGGCCGCCCTGCGCCACGCCGACCACGGCGAGGACGGCCGGGACGGTGTAGAGCCGCCGCTCGCCGACCGGCCGGGAGCGCAGCTGCCGGTAGAGGACCAGCCCGAGGACGGCGAGCGCGAGGAGCACGTTGTCGGCGGTGTTCATGGGATCGACGGTAGGCCGGGGCGGCCGGCCCGGGGATCGGCGCGCGGCTGGACATCGGGGTCTCCACCGGCGGGTGGAGAACCCTCCGTGAGCGGCGGCTCACCACTCGGACACCGCCAGTGCGAGCTGGCCGAATCCGGTCAGGTGTGCGATCTTGATTCGAGAAACGTTCGCGTTTTTGAATCGGGTACCAACCGCGCGTGGATCGCTCCAACGCCGTCCGCGCATCTCCACCGAAAGGCGCGTCCAGAACCCGTGAAATCCCTCCTCCGCGCCGCCGCCGTGGCGGCGCCCCTCACCCTGGCGCTCGGCGCGGTCGCCGCACCGGCCCAGGCGTCCCCCCAGGCCCCCGCGACGGCCACCAAGGCGCAGGCCCCCGGCGTCCCGGCGTTCGACTTCGCCAAGGACTGCCCGCCGCTGCCCGCCGGCATCGACCCGACGCTCGGCCTGTGCATGCAGATGGTGGTGACCGGCGGCTCCATGAAGCTCGGCGGGATCAGCCAGACCATCACCCAGCCGATGCGGATCACCGTCCAGTCGGTGCAGGCCGACGCCTCGTCCAACTCGGAGTTCACCAGCGTCACGCTGACCGGCAAGCCGATGACCGTCCCCGGCGGCGTGCTCGGCCTCCTCGGCCTCACCGTGCCCGGCCTCGACGACCTGCCGTTCAACAAGGTGCAGGTGCAGCCGAAGTACACCGGCGGCTTCACCTTCAACCTGCCGAACGCGGGCCTGGAGATGAAGATCAAGATCATCAACGACGCGGTCGGGAAGGGCTGCACGATCGGCTCCAAGAAGGACCCGGTCAAGCTGAACCTCGGCGTCGACCTCGGCCAGATCAGCGTGGTCGACGAGGGCGACCCCGCCGACTCGTTCCACCACCCGCCGATCCTGCACACCCTGGCCGCCGACAACGCCTTCGCCGTGCCGAAGACGGACGGCTGCGGGCTGTTCGGGCCGGTGATCGACTGGAAGGCCGGGCTGCCCTCGGCGGCGGGCAACAACGCCGCGTCGTTCGACACCTACCTCGCCCTCGCGCCGTACGCCCCGTGGCCCTCGGCCGCCGTGCGGCGCAAGGCGGCGCAGGACCCGATCCAGCAGCTGCGCAACCTGCACATCAAGGGCTGACGCGCCCCTCCCCGGGGCCGTGCACGACCTGACGGCCCCGGCCCCGCACCGGCGCGGCACCGCGTGACCCGGCCGGGGGTGGCACCCGCACCACCCCCGGTGGCCCGGCTACATGTCGATGCGCTCGGTGTCCAGCTCGGACGCGCCGGCCGTGATGAACTCCCGGCGCGGCGCCACGTCGCTGCCCATCAGCAGATCGAAGATCTTCGCCGCCGCGTCGGCGTCCTCCACCCGGATCCGGCGCAGGATCCGGTGGCGCGGGTCCATCGTCGTCTCGGCCAGCTGGTCGGCGTCCATCTCGCCGAGGCCCTTGTAGCGCTGGACGGGCTCCTTCCAGCGCTGCCCCTTGCGCTCGAACTCCACCAGCTTGCGGGTCAGCTCGCCGTCGCTGTAGCAGTAGACGTACTTGTCCTGGCCCTTCTTGGGCTTGACCAGCTCGATCCGGTGCAGCGGCGGGACCGCCGTGAACACCCGCCCCGCCTCCAGCATCGGCCGCATGTAGCGGAACAGCAGCGTCAGCAGCAGGGTGCGGATGTGCGAGCCGTCGACGTCGGCGTCCGCCATCAGGATGATCCGCCCGTAGCGGGCGGCGTCGAGGTCGAACGTGCGGCCCGACCCGGCCCCGATCACCTGGATGATCGCCGCGCACTCGGCGTTCTTCAGCATGTCCGCGACGGACGCCTTCTGCACGTTGAGGATCTTGCCCCGGATCGGCAGCAGCGCCTGGAACTCGGAGTTGCGGGCCAGCTTCGCGGTGCCGAGCGCCGAGTCGCCCTCGACGATGAACAGCTCGCTGCGGTCGTCGGCGTTGCGGCAGTCGACCAGCTTCGCCGGCAGCGCCGAGTTCTCCAGCGCGTTCTTGCGGCGCTGGTTGTCGCGCTGCGTGCGGGCCGCGATCCGGGTCTTGGCCGCCCCCGCGACCTTCTCCAGCACGGCGCGCAGCGGCTGCTTCTGGCCGCGCGGCGGGTTCTCGAAGACCGCCTTCAGCTCCCGGGTGACCACCTGCGAGACGATCCGGGTGGCCGCCGAGGTGCCGAGGATCTCCTTGGTCTGCCCCTCGAACTGCGGCTCGGGCAGCCGGACCGTCACCACGGCGGTCAGGCCCTCCAGGACGTCCTCCTTGATGACGTCCTCGTCGCCGTTCTTCAGCAGCTTCGTCGCGCGCAGCTGCTCGTTGACGACCTTGAGCACCGCCCGGTCGAACCCGCGCACGTGGGTGCCGCCCTTCGGGGTGGCGATCACGTTCACGAACGACCGGGTGGTCGTGTCGTAGCCGGTGCCCCAGCGCAGCGCGACGTCGACCTCCAGGTCGCGCTCGACGTCCGTGGGGGTCAGGTGGCCCTGCTCGTCCAGCACCGGGACGGTCTCGGTGAAGTGCCCGCGGCCCTGCAGCCGCAGCACCTCGATGAGGGCGGCGTCCTTGGCCAGGTAGGTGCAGTACTCGCTGATGCCGCCGTCGAAGCGGAACGTCTCCTCGACGACCTCCTCGCCGCGCTCGTCGCGGACGTCGATGGTGAGGCCCGGGATGAGGAAGGCGGTCTGGCGCATCCGGTCCAGGACGAGGGACTGCTCGACCGTCGCGTCCGCGAGGAAGATCTGCATGTCGGGCCAGAACCGGACGCGGCAGCCCGTGACCTTCCTGGCGACCTTGCGGATCTGCCGCAGGCCCGACTTCTTCTTGAACCGGGCGTTCGGGCGGCCCTCGTCGGCGAACTCGCCCGGCAGCCCGCGCCGGAAGCTGATCGCGTGGGTGTGGCCCTCGCGGTCGACCTCGACGTCCATCCGGGCCGACAGCGCGTTCACCACGGAGGCGCCGACGCCGTGCAGGCCGCCGGAGGCGGTGTAGGACACCCCGCCGAACTTGCCGCCCGCGTGCAGCCGGGTCATCACCAGCTCCACGCCGGGCAGGCCCGTCTTCGGCTCCAGGTCGACCGGGATGCCCCGGCCGTTGTCGCCCACCTCGAACGACCCGTCGGCGTGCAGCGTCACGCTGATGTGCGTGCAGTACCCGGCCAGGGCCTCGTCGACACTGTTGTCGACGATCTCCCACAGGCAGTGCGCCAGGCCACGGCTGTCGGTCGACCCGATGTACATTCCGGGTCGCTTCCGCACGGCCTCCAGCCCCTCCAGCACCGAGAGGTGCCGGGCGGAGTAGCCGTGCGGGTCATCGGTCATCGCTTCGGCGGTCGCGGCGGTCAACTGCGTGTGCTCCTCGGGGGTAGGACATTCGGCACGAGGGTACCCCCGAGCACCGACAAACGTTCGAAAGGCTCGCCGCCGCGGGCGTCCGGGCACCTCCGCGGCACCGAGCCCGCGGGCGCCGCCGCGCCGTCCGGGCGTTTCCCGCCCAACCCAGGGTGGAGTACCGCAACGTCCACCTCTAGGTGGGTGCACGGGGTCGCGTGATTTCCCTAATGTCCTGGTCATGGCAGAAACGATCGAGGTCAGCGGGCTCCGCAAGCGCTACGGGGACGTCAACGCGGTCGACGGGGTGACCTTCTCCGTCGCCGAGGGCGAGTTCTTCGGGATCCTCGGGCCCAACGGGGCCGGCAAGACGACGACCCTGGAGATCGTCGAGGGGCTCCGCGAGGCCGACGAGGGGGCGGTCTCCGTCCTCGGGCTCCCGCCGTGGCCGCGCAACCCCCGGCTGCTGCCCCGGATCGGCGTGCAGCTGCAGGCGTCGTCGTTCTTCGAGCGGCTCACCGCGCGCGAGCAGCTCCAGACGTTCGGGTCGCTCTACGGCGTCCCGGCGAAGAAGGCCGACGCGATGCTGGAGACCGTGGGCCTCGCCGACAAGGCGGACGTGCGGGTGGAGAAGCTGTCGGGCGGGCAGGCGCAGCGGCTGTCGATCGCCTGCGCGCTCGTGCACGACCCGGAGCTGGTCTTCCTCGACGAGCCGACCGCCGCGCTGGACCCGCAGGCCCGGCGCAACCTCTGGGACGTGCTGAGCGCCATCAACACCGAGGGCCGCACCATCGTCCTCACCACCCACTACATGGACGAGGCGGAGGCGCTCTGCGACCGCGTCGCGATCATGGACGCGGGCCGGATCCTGAGGCTCGGCCCGCCCGCGGTGCTGGTGCGCGGCCTCGACGCGCCGGCCCGGATCAGCATCGCCAGCGGCCTGCTGGACGCGGCGGACGCCCGCGCGCTGCCGGGCGCCGACGACGTCGAGGACGACGGCGTCTCGCTGATCATCTCCACCCGGGACCCCTCGGCGGTGGTGGCCGCCATGGCCGCGAAGGACGCGCTGGACGGGGTGCAGATCCGCGGCGCGACCCTCGAGGACGTCTTTCTGGAGCTCACCGGACGGGAGTACAGGGCGTGAGCACACTCGAGAGTTTCAAGAGCCTGTCCCGGGCGATGTTCCTGGGCTTCCGGCGGGACCGCGGCGCGCTGTTCTTCACCGTGCTGTTCCCGCTGATGTTCCTGGTGATCTTCGGTGGCGTGTTCGGCCACCAGAGCACCTCCAAGGTCAAGGTGCAGGAGATCGGCCGGGTGCCGATCCTGGACCAGGCGATGGCGGACAAGTCGGCCGACCTGGGCAAGACCATGAAGCTGACCAGGACCTCCGACCGGCACGACGCGCTGCACAAGGTCACCAAGGGCGACGCGGACGCGGCGGTGGAGCAGCAGGGGAACCGGCTGGTCGTGCACTACTCGGCGGCCGACCAGGTGAAGTCCGGGACCGTGCAGGGCCTGATGAACTCGATCGTCCAGGGCGCGAACCAGGCAGCGACCGGCAAGCCGCCCGCCTACCAGGTGGCCTCGCAGCAGGTGGAGGACGATTCGCTGAAGGCGATCCAGTTCTTCACCCCGAGCCTGCTCGGCTGGGCGCTGGCGTCGGCGGGCGTGTTCGGGGCCTCCCAGACGCTCGTGACGTGGCGCACGAAGGGCATCCTGCGCCGCCTCCAGCTGTCCCCGGCGCCGATCCCCACGGTGTTCGCCGCGCGCGTGGCCGTGAGCCTGGCCGTCGCGCTGGTGCAGTTCGCCCTGTTCGTGGCGGTAGCGCAGCTGCCGTTCTTCGGCCTGAAGCTCGGCCACTACTGGTGGATGGCCGTCCCGATGGTGATGTCGGGGGTGCTGGCCTTCCTGGCGATCGGGATGGTGATCGGCGCCTGGGCGAAGACGCAGGAGACGGCGCAGGCCGTGACGCAGCTGGTGGTGCTGCCGATGGCGTTCCTGGGCGGCTCGTTCTTCCCGCTGGACGCCTCGCCCACGTGGATGCGGACGCTGGCGTACATCTTCCCGCTGCGGTACCTGAACACCGGGATGCTGAACGTGATGGGCCGCGGACTGGGGCCGATGTCCGCGCTGCCGCAGATGGGAATCCTGCTCGGATTCGCGGTGGTGGGCGGGCTCGTCGCCATGCGCCTCTTCCGCTGGGACAGCGCGTGACATTCCACCATGGCGGGACGGTGTGACCTCGGTCACTAATCGAGCCATTCCGCTGTGGGCGTACGAAGAAACAGGTTGGGAACGTCCACGTCGGGTTAGATGTTGTCCTAAGTACCGACCCCGAGCATGAGGAAGGTGCCGTGACTGGAGCCCTTGCCCCGACCAAGCCGCTGACCGTCGCCGACCGGTGCGACCGCTGCGGCGCCCAGGCCTACGTCCGTGCGGTCCTTGTAGGCGGCGGCGACCTTCTGTTCTGCGCCCACCACGGGCGTAAGTACGCGGAGGCCCTGCGCGCCAACGGGGCCGACATACAGGATGAGACCGACAGGCTGACCGAAACCCCGGCTACCGCTACGGAAGATGAGCGGTAGGGATCGAATAGCACGCTCGCTGCGGCGGCCACCGGAGACGGTGGCCGCCGTTCGCATTTCAGTCGCCACCCCCATCGGCCCCCATCACGGGGCATCGCGAAATGGATTCGCAGAGTGATCAATTCCTCACTCTGCGTATCGAACTTTCACGCGCCCGGGTGACGCGCCGCCACGCGTTCGCCGTTTTCTCAGCCGCCGCTGATCGTCTTCACGCGATAGTGGTATCCGCCGGATTCGGCGAACCCCTCGGCCGCGTACATCGCGCGCGCCGCGGCGTTCCGCTCGACCACCACCAGGTACGCCCGCTCGCACCCCTGCTCCCGGCCCCAGCCGAGCAGCGCGCGCAGGACGCGCCGTCCCAGCCCGCGCCGGCGCGCCTCCGGCGCCACCGCCATCGCGTAGATCCCGAGCCACTCCCCCTGCGGCACGCCCCGTCCGACGGCGACGCCGTCCAGGGACGCGTACCCGGCCGGCACGCCGGTGAGGATCTCCGTCGCGACGGGCAGCTGGTGGTCGTACCGGCCGTCCACGGACCACCACACGTCCAGCCAGCCGGGGGACGGCTCGTCCGCGATCTCCACGCCGTCCCGCTCGTACGGGCCCGCGAGATCGGCCGCCATGCCGAGCGTGGGGTCGACCACCTCGTAGCCCCGCGCCTCCAGGACCGCGTCGAGCCCCTCCGGCCGCGCCCTCTCACTCAGCGAGAACACCGTCGGCAGCCCACGCTCCCCATAGAAGAGCTCCGCGCGCGCGAGCGCGGCGTCCAGGTCGCGGGGAGCGTCCAGGGGCAGGACGGAGTTGGCGCGCTTGGTGACACCGTCGGCGTGGCGCAGCAGCCACCCGCCAATATCCTGGACGGACCGCGCCGGCCACGCCGCGGCCACGAGTCCGTCCAGGTCCCGCGGCCCGGGGACCGCCGCGCACCGAGTCATCGAAGAGCACCGCTTTCGGGGGGATCGTGCACATCCTGCTGCCGCCGTCGGAGAAGAAGGCTATCGAGGGCGACGGCCCGCCCCTCGACCTGGCCTCGCTGAGCTTCCCGGAGCTCACCGCGGCGCGCAAGCGGGTCATCACCGCCCTGACCAGGGCGTGCCGCCGCAGGGACGCGCCCGAGACGCTCGGCCTGCCGGCGGGCCAGGTCGACGAGGCCCTCGCGCGCAACAAGGCGCTGAAGGAGGCGCCCGCGCTGCCCGTGGCACGGCTCTACACCGGCGTCCTCTACGACAACCTCGGCCTGCCGAGCCTGGACCCGGAGGCCGCCGCCGAGCGCGTCGTGGTCTTCTCGGGCCTGTGGGGCGCCCTGCGGCTCACCGACCGCGTCCCGCCGTACCGGTTGTCCATGTCGGTCTCGCTCCCGCCCCTCGGCCGTCTGGGGACGTTCTGGAAGCCGGCGATGACGAAGGCCCTCCGGCCGTCCGGGCTGATCGTCGACATGCGCTCCGGGCCGTACGCGGCGGCGTGGAAGGCCCCTATGCCGGCCGTGGCGGTCCGCGTGTTCCGCGAGACGGTCACCGGCGGAGTCCCCAAGCGGACGGTCGTCAGCCACATGGCGAAGGCGACCCGCGGGGCGATCGCCCATGACCTGCTGGACGCCGGGGCCGACCCCGCCACGCCCGAGGAACTGCTGAAGACCGTCGCCGACCTCGGATACACCGTCGAGCTCAACGGCACCTACCTCGACGTGATCCTCACGTCCTGACGAGGCCCCGCGGAGGGCCCGGCCACGGCACGTACTCGAAGGCCCCCGTCCGCTGGACGGGGGCCTTCGAGTAAGGAAAATGTGTCAGTCGAGGTAGTCCCGCAGCACCTGCGAGCGGGACGGGTGGCGCAGCTTCGACATCGTCTTGGACTCGATCTGCCGGATGCGCTCCCGGGTCACCCCGTACACCTTGCCGATCTCGTCCAGCGTCTTCGGCTGGCCGTCGGTCAGCCCGAACCGCATCGACACCACGCCCGCCTCACGCTCGCTGAGCGTGTCGAGCACCGAGTGGAGCTGCTCCTGCAGCAGCGTGAAGCTGACCGCGTCGGCCGGGACGATCGCCTCGGAGTCCTCGATCAGGTCGCCGAACTCGCTGTCGCCGTCCTCACCGAGCGGGGTGTGCAGCGAGATCGGCTCGCGGCCGTACTTCTGCACCTCGACGACCTTCTCCGGGGTCATGTCGAGCTCCTTGGCCAGCTCCTCCGGGGTGGGCTCGCGGCCCAGGTCCTGGAGCATCTGGCGCTGCACGCGGGCCAGCTTGTTGATGACCTCGACCATGTGCACCGGGATGCGGATGGTGCGGGCCTGGTCGGCCATCGCGCGGGTGATCGCCTGCCGGATCCACCAGGTGGCGTACGTGGAGAACTTGTAGCCCTTGGTGTAGTCGAACTTCTCGACCGCGCGGATCAGGCCGAGGTTGCCCTCCTGGATCAGGTCCAGGAACAGCATGCCGCGCCCGGTGTAGCGCTTGGCCAGCGAGACCACCAGCCGGAGGTTGGCCTCCAGCAGGTGGTTCTTGGCGCGGCGGCCGTCCTCGGCGATCCACTCGAAGTCCTCGAGGTCCTCCTCCGACAGCGCGGGGCCGTCGGCGGCGAGCCGCTCCTCGGCGAACAGGCCGGCCTCGATCCGCTTGGCGAGCTCGACCTCCTGCTCGGCGTTGAGCAGCGGGACCTTGCCGATCTGCTTGAGGTAGTCCTTGACCGGGTCGGCGGTGGCGCCGGCCGCGGCGATCTGCTGGGCGGGCGCGTCCTCGTCGTCGTCGCCGAGGGTGAAGCCCTCCTCCTCGGTGGGAGTGTCGCCGGGCTTCTTGCCGGCCGGAGCCTTCTCCGCGGAGACGGCCGGGGCCTCCTCCTCGTCGCTCTCCGGCGCCTCCTCGACCTCGGGCGCGTCCTCTTCGAGGTCGACCTCGAGGTCGTTCAGGTCCTCGTCGAGGTCGACGTCGACGTCGTCCTCGAGCTCGGGGTCGTCGGCGGCCTTCTTGGCCGGGGCGGCCGCCTTGGCGGCGGGCTCCGCGGCGGCCTTCTTGGCGGGCGCGGCCTTCTTCGGCTTGGCCTTGGCCGACTTCGGCGGGGCGGGCTTGGGCGCCGCGGGCCGCGGGGCCTCCCGGCGCGGCGCGGGCTCCTCGGGCGCCGCGTCGTCGGCGACGACCGCGGTCACCGTGTCGGGCTGCTCCTTCGCGGCAGCAGCGGTCCTGGGCCTACGCGCCGGCGGCGCCGCGCGCTTGCGCGAACGCTTGGGCGCCGCGGAATCGGCAGCGCTCACCACGACGGTCACACCCTCCTTGCTGAGGCTCCGCAGAATGCTGGAGGCCTTCGACACGGGGATGTCGGCCTCCTCGAACGTACGGCGTACGTCGTCGGCTTCGAGGTAACCCTGGGACCGTCCACGCTCGATCAGTTGCGCGATGACGTGATCGTGCAGATCTGACGCTTTCGAGGTCGAGCTAGCAGGCGACACAAATACCTCTCGAACGAACGTGTGGCTTGGTTGACCCAAGTGCCCTGACGGGCCCGGCCTCACACTGGGTGGGACCACACACGGCGGACCTCCGGTGCGGGACCGCAGCGTACCCGCTCTGACTGGGTCAAGCATTCTGGCACTGCTGCGCATTCCACCCTGATGTCCTACCCGGTAACACTCCACCTTAGAGGGCGCCGGACGGTCCTTCGTACGGACGGGACCGACTTCTCTCCGTCTCCGGCGGGCTTCACCCCGGTTTCACCTGGACTTGGGCGGGACGTGCAGCGCAAGCACGGTCACATCGTCTACCTGCTCGTACCCGGCAAGCATCCGATCGACCAGGAAGTCGACGAGTCTTTCGGGATCTCCTACCACTTCAGGTGGGGCGTCCGCGGCCGTGGCCACGAGTTCCTCGAGCCCGGCGTCCACCCCACGCCTACGGTTCTCCACAAGTCCATCGGAATAGAAGACCACAGTGTTGCCGGTCTCGATGGAAAAACTTGTCTGCTGCCGCTGGCTCGGCCAGCCGAGCGGCGTGCCGGGCTCCCGCGTGCTCACGCGCGCGGGGGCGTCAGGGGAGATCAGCAGGGGTGGCGGGTGCCCGGCGTTGCTGAAGGCACCGCGTCCGGTCTCCGGGTCGATGACCGCGTAGGCGACCGTGGTGAACTGCTCCTCGTCCTCGGTGGCGCTGAACAGCCGGTCGAGGCCGGCGAGCACCGCGGCGGGCCGCGGGTCGTTCAGCGCGAGCGCGCGCAACGCGTTGCGGACGCGTCCCATTCCGGCCGCGGCGAGCACGCCCTTGCCCATGACGTCGCCCACCGCGACCGCGAGCCGGTCGTCGGGGAGGCGGAACACGTCGTACCAGTCGCCGCCGACCTGGACATGGCGGGTGGCCGGGTTGTACCGGGCCGCCAGCACCATGCCGGGGAGCTGGGGAAGGTCGCTGGGCAGCAGGCTGCGCTGGAGCTCTTCGGCGGTCCTGTGCTCGCGCTCGAACAGCAGCGCGCGCTCCACCGCCAGGGCGCACTGCCCGGCGAGGGCCTCCAGGAAGACCCGCTCCTCCTCGGTGATCTCCCTGGGGCGGGTGAAGGAGAAGCGCAGCGCGCCGATCGGGGCGCCCGCCGCCAGCAGCGGCAGTCCGACCCAGGCGCGCTCCTCGGGGTGCTGGGCGAACAGCTCCTTCTCGTCACGGCCAAGCTGGAGGCGGAGGCTGTCGGGATGCTCGGCGAGGAACGGCCGGCTCTCGCGCACCGCCACCGACATGACGGTCTGGTCGGCGACCTTGATGTCGTCGCGGGCGGGCGGCCGCCCCTCGGCCTCGGCGCCGGGCTGGGACGGGGCCACGATGCTCAGCCGCAGCTTGTCGTCGTCCAGCAGCGCCACGGCCGAGTAGTCGGCGCCGATGGCGGACCGTCCGACCTCGGTGATGACCTGGACGACCTGGGAGACGGTCAGGGCCTCGGCGAGCATGGAGGTGGCCTGCTGGAGCCGCGCGGTGCGCAGCGCCGCGGCCGACAGCTGCTCGGTCAGCCGGCCGCGCATCTCCTCGGCCTCGCGCTGGCCGGTGACGTCGGTGTTGGCGCCGACCCACTCGATGACCGCGTCGCCCTGCCGGATCGGCACGGCCCGCACGTCGAAGTGCCGGTACGTGCCGCTCTTGGTGCGGATCCGGTAGTTGGTCTCGAAGACCTGGTTCTCCGCGACGCACTCGCGCCACGCCGCCTCGATGCGCGGGCGGTCCTCCGGGTGCACCACGGCCATCCAGCCGCCGGCGGCGTAGTCGTCGGGCGCCTGGCCGGTGATCGCGCGCCATTCCGGCGCGTCGTCGATCACGGCGCCGTCGGGCGCGGCCACCCACACGACCTGGGCGCTGGCCTCCACGAGCGAGCGGTAGCGCTGCTCCTTGCGCCGGATGACCTCCTCGGCGCGGCGCCGCTCGGTCACGTCCAGGGCGGTCAGGACGGCGCCGAGGCGCTCGCCGCCGGGTCCGCGGGCGGGCAGCCACGTGCAGGCCAGGATGCGCTCCTCGGTCGCCGTGGCGACCGTCCCGGAGTCGTCGGCCCGTCCGGACGGCGCGGCGGGGACGACGAGGTCGAGGTCGCTCAGCGGGCGGTCCTCGGCAAGCACGGTGCGCAGCGCCGACTCGAACGCGCTCGCCAGCGCCTCGGGCAGCACCTCCGCGGGACGCCGCTGCTGCAGGTCGCGGACGGGCACGCGGAGCAGGTCCGCGAGCGCGTCGTTGGCCCTCCGGCAGCACAGGTCGCCGTCGAAGAACGCCAGCCCGCCAGGGGCTTCCTTCAGAAGGGTCGCGTACAGCGCGGAGTCGGACGCATCCATGGGCTGCCCCTCCACCCCTGAGACGCGGGGTTGGGGAACGGACGTCTCGGTGCTCATGGACAACACCTCCGCCCCAGAGGGTCCCGTACCGCGCGGCAAGTTTTCATCACTATGAGTGAATGGGAGCAGGCTAGCGCTCCCGCCTCCATCACAACACCGTCGGAGTCAGGTATTCATCATCCCGATGGTTCGCCGCGTACGGAAGCCCTGATGGACAACGTTGTCTGCGCTTCCGTGCGATGACGCGGGATTCGGACGCCTTCTCCATCGGCCGCCGGTGGCGGCCCATGGGGAGGGCCGAGTAGGCGATGTTACGGCGCCCGGAGCTTCATGGGCGGCCAACCGCGCCGGTTCGGCGAGTTCCGGCCCGGGACCGCCCCGCACGGCTTCCGTCCGATTTGGTCTACTAAAACACGGTAAAGACTATTTTAGGGATCGGTGCCTTCTTACCCCGAGGCCCTACTTTCCGGCCTTGGCGGCCGCCTTCATCTCCTGCTTGAAGGCACGGACCTTCGCCAGCGACTCCGGGCCGGTGATGTCGGCGACCGACCGGTGCGAGCCCTCCTCGCCGTACGCGCCGGCCGCCTCCCGCCAGCCCTCCGGCCGGACGCCGTACTGCTTGCCCAGCAGCGCCAGGAAGATCTGCGCCTTCTGCTTGCCGAAGCCGGGCAGCCCGTTCAGGCGCTTGAACAGCTCCTTGCCGCTGCCCGCGTCCTTCCACACGTTCTCGGCGTCCCCGTCGTAGTTCTCCACGAGGTACTGGCACAACTGCTGCACCCTCTTGGCCATCGAGCCGGGGTAGCGGTGCACGGCCGGCTTCTCCGACAGCAGCGCGGCGAACCGCTCCGGATCGCAGGCGGCGATCTCGTGCGCGTCGAGGTCGTCCGTTCCGAGCCGCTGGGCGATCGTGTAAGGGCCCGAGAACGCCCATTCCATCGGGATCTGCTGGTCGAGCAGCATCCCGACCAATGCGGCGAGCGGGCTGCGGCCCAGCAGTTCGTCCGCCTCGGGGCGCTGCGCTAGTTGAACCTTCGTGGCCATGGGGCCAGCTTAGGACCGCCTCCAAGGGCGGGTCGGCCGGGCGCGGGAACCCGCCGCGGATCACGGTCCGTCACGGGCAGCGATCGCGGCGCGGCAACGATCATGGCATGGCGAGGCGAATCTGTCGGAAGTCTTACGAGCACCGCCGGAAGCCTGGCGGCCCGCAGGTCACGGTGCTCGAATGGAGGCGTGAACGAGGATCCGGCAGAGGGCACCCCCGTAGGACGGCGGGTCGTGCTCGGGATGCTCGGCCTTGGCGCCGCTGGAGTCGCCGTAGGTGCATCCCTACAACAGAAGGTGAACCGCGCCCTGGCGCCCGTAGGCGGCATCCAGGACGTTCTTCCGGCCGCCGGAGGCTTCCGCTATTACTCCGTCACCGGAGGCGTGAAGCGGCACAGCATCGCCACCCACCGGGTGACCGTAGGCGGGCTGGTGGACAAGCCCCAGGCGTTCACCATGGCCGACCTGGCGCGCCTGCCGCAGACCATGCTCGACAAGGATTTCCAGTGCGTGACCGGGTGGCGGGTGCCGAACGTCCGCTGGGCGGGCGTCGCCCTCCCCGACATCCTGGACGCGGTGGGGGTGTCCCCGCAGGCAAGAGCCGTCAGATTCACGTCGTTCGACGGCGTCTACACCGAATCGCTGACGCTGGACCAGGCGCGGCGCCGTGACGTCATGGTCGCGACCCAGATGGACGGGAAGCCGGTCTCCCACGACCACGGCGGACCCACCCGGCTCTATGTCGCCCCCATGTACGGCTACAAGTCCCTGAAGTGGCTCGGCGGCATCGAGCTCACCGACAAGGTCAAGCAGGGCTACTGGGAGGATCTCGGCTACGACGTGGACGCCTGGGTCGGCCGGTCGAACGGACGTGACGATGCACCCACATGACGCGGTCCGGCCCGAACCGGCGGGGTCCACCAGGCTGCTCCGGTTCACGCGGGCCGAACGGTCGATCCACCATGTGACCGCGCTGCTGATGCTGGTGTGCCTGGCCACGGCGGGGATGCTCTACCTGCCCGTGCTGTCCACGCTGGTGGGGCACCGCGAGCTGGTCAAGACCGTCCACGTGTGGTGCGGTTTCGCGCTGCCCGTCCCCATCGTCCTAGGGCTCGCCTCCAGGGCCTTCAGGGCCGACCTACAGCACCTCAACAGGTTCGCCCCACATGACTGGGAGTGGCTCAAGCGCGGCGACCGCAGAGCGGTACGGCGGGGCAGGGGCATCCTGCCCGTGGGCAAGTTCAACGCCGGGCAGAAGCTGAACGCGGCGTTCACGGCGGGCGCGATCCTCGTCATGCTCGGCACCGGCGAGGTGCTGACGTTCCCCGGGCCGTGGCCGGACCGCTGGCGCACCGGCGCCACCTTCGTGCACGACTGGCTCTTCGTCATCATCCTCATCGTCGTGGTCGGGCACCTCTGGGAGGCGCTCCGCGACCCGGGGGCGCTCGGCGGGATGCTCACCGGCCGGGTCGACCGCGGCTGGGCCGCACGGCACCACCCGGGCTGGGTGGACGCCGTCCAACGGACCGCAGCCCGGACACCGGACAGCCCATCCGGCGGAGGGTCCGAGGAGGCGGCCGCCGGCGCGTGCGGAGAAGGTCATCCGGAATTTACGAAACGACGGCCCGGTATGTCTTGACTCTCCCGGTGAACGCGCTGGAATGAGACATCGAGGCGAGGTTCGGGCGGACGCCCCGAAACGGGAACCCCCCGCGCTTCGTCTCGCCGGCGGCGTCCCCGCCCGCCGGAACCCTGTGCGCGGAGGTGTACGCAGATGCCTGCACTGGCCGATCACCGGAGCGAGACCCGCGACGCGCTCACGCGGCGGCTCACCGGCGAGTTCTCGCACTTCTCCTCGGACGCGGTGCACCAGTGCGTCGCCGACGTCCAGGCGTGCATGGCCCACCTGGGGCTCGAACCGACGCCCGCGCGCGTGGAGCGCATGGCGCGCGAACACCTCGTCGGCATGCTGAAATCCGAGCCGCCCTCAGGACGCACCCAGGGGACCGGGGTCGACGGCTGAGCCACCCGGCCGTCCCGCGCCCGAACCCCCGCCACTCGCACGCCCGAACCCGCCCGCCGGTCCCGCGCCTTACGCACACGCGACACCGCGGGATCTGAGAAACTGGGCCCGTGAGTCCTCGCAGCCGCCGCTCCCCGTCCGGAGATCCGGCGCGGGACGGCACGGCACCGCCCGGCGAGGTCTCCGAGATCTTCGACGGGATGCTGCGGCACGCCCGCGAACTGCTGGCCGTGCGCAGCCCGCTGGACGCGGAGCTGATCGTCAGCGAGATCCTCGGGTCGTGGTGGGGGCACCGGGTGTCCGCCGGAGACGTCGAGGTGGTCATCGGCGAGGCGCTCGTGGACCACGCGGCGCGCGCCGCGACCCCGGCGGCGCTGGCGCTGCTCACCGGGATGGCCTACCTCGGCACTCCGCGGCAGGCCGCCAAGGCCGAGCGCGCCGCGCTGGAGCTGATGGAGCGGGGCGTCGCCCGCCCCGGATGGGCCGACCGCGTCGGCATGGTCACGCCGGACGAGTGCTTCGTGTCGCGCGACGTGTACGGCGACCAGGACTCCATCGTCTGCACCTATACCTACGGGGGAGCCGAGCGGCACGCCCTGGTCGTCCTGGTGGACCGGAACAAGGCCGGGGCCGTCCAGTACGCCGACGCCCCGTTCCCCTCGGCGGCGCCGCCCGCGTTGCGCGCCGCGCGCCCCCCGGCCTCCGGGATGGTCCGGGACGCATGGGTGTCGTCCCAGGTCGACAAGCTCCTCGACCACTGCCGCCGCGAGGGCCGCGACAACGCCCTGATGCGGTTCGAGCAACTGGACCCGCGCGACACCAAGGCCCTCCTGCAGAGCGCCCTCGCCCTCACCAACGACACGGCCGACCCGCCGGTGAACGACAACTTCGGCTCGTACCACGCCTTCGTGCGCGCGCGCATAGGGATCCTCCCGCCGGGAGGGCGCCTGCCGCAGCCTCCGGTGTACGGGCGCGACCGCCGCGCCACGATCGCCGCGCGGTTCCTCGCGTCGGACGAGGCGGAAGGGCTCTCGGACCTGTCGGCCGCCAGCCGCTGCGTGGACCGCATCATCGCCTACGGCTGCACGTACGATTTCGGGCGGCCGCTACGGGTCAGCCCGATCAAATGCGAGATGTTCCTGCTCGACTGGCTGCCGCGCAAGGTGCTCCTGTCCCCCGCCGAGCAGGAGGCCGTACCGCACGTGCTGGCCGCCTGGGTGCGCTGGGCCGGCAAGCGCACCGGGCTCCCCGAGGAGGGCGTCAGGGCGACGCTGGACGCGGTGTGGGACGCCACGGCGAAGTTCGCCGAGGCGTACCGCGACCCGTCCGCCTTCGGCCTCGACCGGGACCTCGTCGCCCGCCTCCTCCCGGACGGGGAGCTGGAGGCGCTCCCCCGACGGGCGTTCGCGCTGCCGTTCCTGTCCGGCACCCACCGGCGCTCCGGGCGGCACGGCTCCATCGACCTGTCGACGCTCGACCCCTCCGACCCCGACGACCGGCGCGTGATCCTGGAGTTCGAGCACCCGGGCGCGGACGAGGAGCACCTCGACGCGCACGAGAGGCTCACCGACCGGCTGTGGCGGGGCGACCCGCCGCAGCTGTGGGAGACCGCGCAGGCACTGCTCGACATCGGCTACGAACGCCACGAGATCCTGCACAGACTCATCGGCGTCCTCGATCGCTGCGGCGACGACGCGGACGCCCTCCGGGAGGCGCTGCGTGTGCTGCGTCACGAACCTCCGCCCGAGTGAACTCCTGGTTTGCGCGCGGGCTCCCCGGCGACAATCATCGGATCCCGGGCATGGTCTCGCGGGGGCCCGGGGCCGCCCCCGGTCGTAGGGAGTGATCTTGTTGGAGTGGTCCGAGTTCGCCCGCCGGCTGGGCCGTGAACTGGCGGGTCTCGACCGGGACACCATCCTCATCGTGCGCGAACGCGACGAGAGCCGGCACTACGTCCAGGCGATGCGCGAGCCCGACCGGCTCTACGCCGAGGCGGTCAGCAACAACTTCCTCGACGGGCCGCTGCTGCTCACGCCGGCCGACGAGGAGGTCATGAGCGACGCGGGCTGGCGCCCGCCCGCCGACCCCGCGCCCCGCAACTGGTGGACCGAGCTGCCCGAGGCCGGCACGCCCGGCGGGATGCGGTCGGTCGCCGGCGGCGACTACTCGCGGCTGGCCGACGTGATGGTCACCGCGCTGCGCGACGTCCAGGGTGTCCGGCGCCCCTCCGACCTGGTGTACGAGTCGTTCCACCGGCACGGCAACGGCCTCATCGAGCTGCTCGACTTCGGCATCGAGACCGCCGACCCGTCGCGCGTCAGCAAGCGCCGCTCGTCGGCCGCGATCCCGCCGCCTGAGCCCTTGCCGGAGAGCGCGCCCCCGGCGCCCGGCCCGCCGCCCGCCGGCCCGCCCATGCCGCTGCCTCCGCCCGGGGTCCCCGGCACCGACGCCGACCTCCTCGAACCGCGCCTGGCCGAGGCCAAGGAGCGCGGCGACCACGCCACCTACTTCAGCCTGCTGGCGGGCGCCGATCTGGTGCTCCCCGCCACGGCGCACGCAGTGGAGAACCCCGACCGCGCCGAACTGCCGACCATCACGATCGGCACCGGCACCTACGTCACGCTGTACACGTCCCCCGGCGCGCTCGCCCGTACCGGCGACCAGCATCCGCTCTACCGGCGCACGTCGTTCGCGCTCCTCGCGGCCGGTTGGCCGGACCCGTCCTGGCAGCTCGCCGTCAACCCCGGCCTGCCGAGCGAGGTCCTGCTGGACGCGTCCGCGCTCGGCCGGCTGGAGGCCGCCCAGCGGGAGACGTCCACGGCCGCGCCGGAGGCGCCCAACCCGTACGGGACGGTCGATCCGGGCGCGCTGGCCGGGCCCGGCGCCGTCGCGGGCGGCCCTTCACCCGCGGTCAACGGTTCGGGCGTGCCCGGGTTCCCCGGCGTCCCTGGGCCGCCCCAGGGCGTCAACGGCTCGCCCGCGCAGAACGGACTGCCCTCCCTCAACGGGATCCACGGCGTCAACGGACTGGCGAGAACCGACGACTTCCACGACGACTCCGGTACCGCGATAGACCCTTACACGGCGGAGGAGCTGAGGGCGGCCCTGGAAGCCGGTACACCTGACCTGGGCAGGGCCAAGCCGGAGACCCCGGAGCCCACACCCGAGCCGTCCGTGGCCGCTCCCCTGGGCGCCCCTACGGATGGGACGCCCGCCGAAGCCGACCCTGTCGAGACGCACCAGCCCGCCGAAACGCACCAGCCCGGCGCGCCGCAACCCGACGCGCACCAGCCCAGCGCACCGCAACCTGGAGCAGCGCAGCCCGAAGCAGTGCAGCCTGAGGCACCGCAGCCTGAGGCACCGCAGCCTGAGGCAGTGCAGCCCGAAGCAATCCAGCCTGAGGTAGTGCAGCCCGAGGTACCGCAGCCTCCGGCGACGCCCCCTGGGACGCAGCAGGTCGGAACACCGCAGCCCGAGGTGCGGCCCCAGGTACAGCCCGAGACGCAGTTGCCTGAGGCGCGGCAGCCCGACGTCCGGGCGGCCGGGCAGCAGCCCATCGCGCAACACACCGTGCCGCAACCGCCCGCAGGCATTCCGATGCAGCCGCCCCACGGCACCCGACTGTGGCGCTCCACCGGAGACGACGACGAGACCCCCGTCGCGGTCTACGACGCCATCGGCGGCGTCTGGAGCCCGGCGCGGACCGACGCCGTCCCGGCTCCCCGGGCCGAGTGACGGAGCGTTCGGCTACCGTCGGGTAAGGCAATCCCACCCCCGGACGCGAGAGTGGACCCCGAGTGGACTGGAACGACTTCGACAAACGGCTGACCCTCGAGCTGTCACGGCTCCCCGTCAGGTCGTTCCTCATCGTGCAGGGGCCCAGCGGACTGCCGTATGTGCAGGCCATGCGGATCGAAGGCGGGCTGGACGCCGAGGCGGTCGGCAGCGCGTTCCTGCCCCGCCCGCTCGCGCCCCGCCAGGAGCGGCGCCTCACCACCCTCGGCTGGGAGCCGCCCGACGGCGAGGACCGGCGGAACTGGTGGAACCGCTACACCTGGCGTGAGCGCGGCAACCGCGCACCCGCCGAACTGCTGGAGTGCGCCGCGATGCTCGCGGGCCAGATGGTCGGCGCCTTCCGCGACGTCTACCGGATCGACTCCCCGCTAGGGCTCGTCTATCAGGCCAGCAAGACGGGGCCGGAGGGCGGGCCGCTGGCCCTTCCCGGCCTGGGCATCCCGCTGGCCGTGCCCGAGTCCGAGAGCCGTCCCGCCGCGCAGGACGCGCCGCGCGCGGAGCGTCCGTCCGGCACCGCCCTGGAGATCGCGCTCGCCGAGGCGCGCGAGCGCGGCGACCAGCAGGCGTACCTGCGGCTGCTGGCGCGCGCCACCCTGTACCTGCCCGCGTCCGGCGACCCGACCGCCGAGCACCGGTTCGCCACGGCGCAGTTCGGCGACGGGACGTTCGTGCTGGCGTTCACCTCGCCCGAGGCGATGGACCGGTCGCTGCAGGGGCAGGCCGTCCACCACCGGGAGGCGACGCTGTCGGAGCTGTCCCGGCACTGGCCGCATCCGGACTGGCAGCTCGCGATCGACCCGGGTCTGCCCAGCGCCTCGTACCTGGACGCGAACGCCCTGTTCGAGCCCGTCCCGGAGGAACCGCGCGCCCGCCCGGCGCCCCCGGACCCGTCCGACGTCCGGGTGGCCGGGCGATCGTCCCGGGCGTCGCGGACGTCCCGGACGGCGGCGCGGCGGCGCCGGCAGCCGGACGCGGGAGCCTCCCGGGCCGCCGCCAGAACGCCGCAGGCGCCCGCTCGCACGCAGAGCGAGCCCGCTGCACCCCAGGGCGTTCCCGCGGCCGCACAGGCGCCCTCACCGCCGGACGCCGACCTGCCCCCGCTCCCCCGCCGGCGCGAACGTCCTGGAGCGGCCCCGCAGCCCGAGTCCTCGCCCCGGCCCGCGCCTGCGGCCGCGCGGGAGACGCCGGCCGATCCTCACGGGCTTCCTGTTCCGCCGCTGCACGGCGCCCCGCACCCGACCTCCGCGCCCGCGCCCGCGTCGCAGGAGCAGAGCGTCCCGCACGGATCGCAGGCGGCCCGGCTCACCACCCCGCAGCCCGCGCCCTTCGGTTCGCAAGGCGTCCCCTCGAACCCGCAGGCTCATGGCTCACCGGCTGCGCCCGGAACGCCCCCCGGTCCGCAGCAAACGGCGCGGGACATTCCCCGTCCGTCGGACCTCGGCCGTAGAGGCGCCGCCGTTCCGCCCGGGGAGGCGCCGACCGCGTCCCCGTTCCAGCCGCCCGCCGCCCCCGCGCGCACGCACGAGGAACCCCTCGTCCAGAGCCCGCCGCCGCAGGCTCCGGCGTTCGACCGCGTAGAGCCCGTGGCCCCGCGCGAGACGACGCCGAACCAGGTCCCCCTGGACCCACCGGGACCAACGCGTCCCACTGTGGTGCCCCAGGACGTGCCCCTGCCGGTGGGCGATGCTCCCCGCGAGACCGTCCCGAGCGGCGACGCGGCTCCGGAGAACGCCGACCGCCTGGACGCCGCGTCCGAGACCGTGGTCATGCAGAAGGTCCTCCGCCGCGAACATGTGCAGCACTACCTGGAGGGCGGTTACGACCTCGTCGCCGGGTACGTGCACCGGCTCCAGGACGTGGCGGAGCTGAACACCCCCGCCGCCCTGATCCGCGGCCTCGGCCTCGTGTACGAGGGGTCGCCGTTCGCCCCCGGCGACGAGGAGATCTTCGTGGTCCGGTGGCCCGCGGTGAAGCCGTCGCTGTTCCGGCGGCCGCTGGGCGGCATCGACGAGTGGAGCATGGGGATCATCCCGGGCGGCTGGGTGATCGAGAAGGCGCCGTTCCCCGGCTCGGGGTACGCGCCGGGCGACGGCCCCGCCGTCCCCGAGTTCAAGATCGAGAGCCAGCGGCTGCCGCACGGCGCCGAGCTGTACCGGCTCGACGCGGCCGGGCGGGAGTCGCTGGTCGCGGCGTACGACGCCGACCTGCGCCGCTGGCTCGTCAGGCTCCCGGGAGGACGGGGATGAGGGTCCGGCACGGCTTCTTCGCGCGCTGGCGCGGCACCGACTACGAGGCCAGCCCGGACGGCGACCGGGTGCGGCTCTACGTCAGCGAGCACGCCGACGGGTTCCGGCAGATCAGCCCGGGCCGGTTCGTCCAGGTGGTGGCGGCCTCGGAGGTCGAGGACGTCCGGTACGTCAGCACGTACTGCACGTGGCGCGGCGAACCGTTCGTGGTGCTCGGCGAGCACCAGGGGTGGCTGCGGGTGGAGTACACCGGCGGCAAGGCGCCGGTGGCCGAGAGCCTCGGGCTGGAGCTGTTCGACCGCGGCGTCTACCAGGCATGGGCCTCCAAGCACGAGGTCGAGGACGTGCGCGAGGAGTCGGTCTGAGGCGAGCCCGGCCCCGGCCGGCCGGGCGATCGGTGGTAGGTCTTGGGCATGGCGGTCATCGACATCAACGCCGACCTCGGCGAGGGGTTCGGCATCTGGGAGCTGGGCGACGACCTGGCGTTGCTCGACGTCATCACGAGCGCGAACGTGGCGTGCGGGTTCCATGCCGGCGATCCGCTCATCATGCGGCGGGTGTGCGCCGCGTCGGTGGAGCGCGGCGTGACGATCGGAGCCCAGGTCTCCTACCGGGACCTGGCGGGGTTCGGCCGCCGCGAGATGGACGTGGCGCCGCCGGAGCTCACCGCCGAGGTGCTCTACCAGATCGCCGCTCTGGACGGCATCGCGCGCGCGGAGGGCGGCCGCGTGAGCTATGTGAAGCCCCATGGCGCGCTGTACAACCGCATCGCCCGCGACGCCGTGCAGGCCGCTGCGGTGGCGGACGCGGTGCGCGCCTACGACGCGACATTGCCTCTGCTGACGCTCCCCGGGTCGGCCGTGCACGAGGTCGCCGAAGGGCTGACGGTGGTGGCCGAATGCTTCGCCGATCGCGCCTACACGCCATCGGGCGGGCTCGTGTCGCGCCGTGAGCCCGGCGCGGTCGTGCACGATGCGGACGCCGTCGTGCAGAGGGCGGTGCGGATGGCGGTGGAGGGAACGGTCGTCGCGGTGGACGGCACCGAGGTCCCCCTTCAGGCGCGTTCCATCTGCGTGCACGGTGACACACCCGGCGCGGTGGCGCTCGCAGAGTCGGTCCGGTCCGCGCTGTCCGGCGCGGGCGTCGCGCTGGAGCCGTTCGCGTGAGAGTCCTAAGGGCCGGTGATGCGGCCCTCCTCGTGGAGACCGGTGACCTGGCGACGGCCCATCGGCTGAACGCGGCGCTGCGCGAGGCGTCATGGCCCGGCGTGGTGGACGTCGTCCCGGGCGAGCAGACCGTCCTGGTGGTGGCCGACCCGTCCGCCGACCTCGACCGTCTCGCGGCCCGGCTGCCGGACCTGGCGCTGCCCGACGACGCGGAGGGCGACGCCGAACCGGTCGAGATCCCCGTGGTCTACGACGGGGAGGACCTCGACGAGGTGGCGGCCCTCACCGGGCTGTCGCGGGAGGAGGTCGTCCGCAGGCACGCGTCCGGTGCGTACACGGTCGCCTACCTGGGCTTCTCGCCCGGCTTCGGCTACCTGACGGGCCTGGACCCGGCGCTGCACGTGGCGCGCCGCGAGTCGCCGCGCACGGCGGTCCCGGCGGGGTCGGTGGCGATCGCGGGACGGTACGCGGCCGTCTACCCGTCCCGGTCGCCGGGCGGCTGGCGGCTCCTCGGCAGGAGCCGGCTGCCGTTGTGGGACGTGACGCGCGAACCGCCGTCCCTGCTGCGGCCGGGGACGCGCGTCCGGTTCGTCCCGGAGGAGCCTTCTTGATCGAGGTCGTCCGGCCCGGCCCGCTGGCGACCGTCCAGGATCTCGGCAGGCCCGGCTTCGCCCACCTCGGCGTGCCGCGTTCGGGCGCGGCCGACGAGCGCGCCCTGCGCCTCGCCAACCGGCTCGTCGGCAACTCCGAAGGCGCGGCGTGCGTGGAGTTCACCTTCGGCGGCGGCTCCGTGCGCTTCCACGAGGACGCCTGGGTGGCCGTCACGGGTGCTCCCTCGCCGATGTGCATCGACGGGCGCGCGCACGGGACGAACGCGCCGTGCCATGTGCGGCGGGGAGGCGTGCTGGACCTGGGCACGCCCGCGCACGGTCTGCGCAGTTACCTCGCCGTGCGCGGCGGCATAACGGTCGACCCTGTGCTCGGGAGTATGTCGACCGACCTGCTGTCGGGTCTCGGGCCCGCACCGCTGTCGCCCGGCGCCCGCCTTCCGGTGGGGTCTGCGGCGGATCTGGGCGCCATCACCGTGGACGTGGCGCCGGTCCCAGGCATGCTGGAGACGCCGGCCCTGCGCATTCTGCCCGGCCCACGCGCCGACTGGTTCACCGAGGACGCGATGGCGACGCTCACGTCGGCGCCTTACCAGGTGTCACCGGACAGCAACCGGGTGGGCATCAGGCTCGACGGGCCCCCGCTGGCGCGGTCGCGGCGTGGGGAACTGGGCAGCGAGGGCATGGTCACCGGCTCGGTCCAGGTGCCGCCCAGCGGCCTGCCCATCGTCTTCCTGGCCGACCATCCGACGACCGGCGGCTACCCGGTCGTCGCGGTGCTCGCCGCGGCGTCGGTGCCGGACGCGGCGCAACTGCGTCCAGGGCAGCGCGTCCGGTTCCGGACCTGACGCCGCCCCCGGTCAGGACGGCCGCACCGGTCAGGACGGCGGCCCGGTCAGGACAGCGGCGCGGGCGCGGACCCGTCCAGATGCGAGACGTCGTTGAACCCGCGGATCGACGACAGGCCGTCCTTCCACACCAGCACCGAGATCGACCCGTTGTCGGGGGTGAGGAACGCGAACGGCCGGGACCCGGTGGCGGCCGCGAGCGCCTGCCCGATCACGCCGCCGTGGGTGAACACCGCCACGCGCCCGCCGGGGTGGGCGGCGGCGACCCGGCCGAGGCCCTCCCGGACGCGGGCGGCGAACGCCTCGTCGGACTCCGCGCCGGGGATGACGTCCCAGCGCTCCTCCGCGACCATGCGCTGGGCGACCGGGTCGTTCTCGGCGACCATCTTGCGGAACAGGCCGCCCTCCCACTCGCCGAGATGCACCTCGCGCAGGGCGGGTTCGACGCGCGGCTCGATGCCGAGCTTGCGCGCCAGCGGGGCGGCGGTCTGCGCGGTCCTGCGGAGCGGGGTCACGTAGAGGGCGTCCAGCCGGGTCGACGCGAGCCGCTCCGCGACCCGGTCGGCCTGCTCGCGGCCCTCGGGCGCCAGTTCGGGATCGCCCTGGCCGTCCACCAGCGGGAACGGCGCGTCGGGGCGGGCCGGTGCGGAGGCCCCGTGCCGGATCAGCAGCAGTTCGGTCGCGCCTTCCGGCGGCTGGTAACGCTTCTGCCGGTATTCGACCGGCTGGTCCCGCTCGTCCACGGAAGGCACCTTATGCGGGCGGTCCGTGGGCGCGTCACGCCGGGGTGCGAAGGATGCCGCGCGGCCCGGCGCGCCGCCGACGGTCAGGCCAGGAGCCGCCCCAGGCGTTCCCGCTCGGCCTGGAGAGGCTCGGCCGGGATGTCTTCGAACGCCGTCACGGCCGGGTTCCCGTCCTTCGCCTCCCACACCCCGGCGACGCGTCCCTCGTGCAGGACGACCGGGGAGATCCAGCCGCCCGTACGGCTCACCTCGGAGCGCCGCTCGACCGGGATCAGATAGAGGGCGTTGGTTCCCGCTCCCAGGACGTACTGATCGAACGACCCCAGGAGCCGTACCGACGTGGCCGGTACGGTGTCCACGAGTTCATCGAGGTGCTCCTCCAGCACGAGCATGGGCACGCCCTCGACCTCGACCGTGGACAGCCCGTCCGCGGCGGCGTCGAACCAGCCCTTCACGTCCTTCTTCCGGTTGCCCTTGCGCATGAGCCAGTTGTCGAACATCTCGGGCGTGGCGGGACCGTGCGCACCGAGGTAGGCGTGGATGACCGTACGGGCGGCCTCTTCCACGGGCGGCAGCCCCTTCCAGGCGGGCAGCCAATGCTCCGGTGCCGTGAACGTGACCCGTGTTCCCTGCGGCGGCCCGTAGCAGAGGACGCCCCACCAGGCCAGCGGCTTGAGGAGCGTGCCCCACCCGGAGCCCAGCACCTCCGCGAGGTGCCGCGAGCCGGTCTCCTCCATCACGGCGGTGGTCAGCTCCTCGCGCGTGAGAGCGCCCCCGCCCGCGAGCGCTTCGGCGGCGGCTCCGGCGATCGCCTCCAGATCGGCGGGGGTCGCGCCGAAGGTCCGCTGCCAGGTCGCCTTCTCCCAGTTGCGGACGGCGGCGCACAGCACGAGGTAGGCGGCGACCTCGTCCGCCGGAAGCAGGTGCAGCGTGCCGCGCATGGCCCACGTCTTCACGAGCGTCCTGTCGTCCAGGACCGCGCTCGCCACCTCACCGGGCCTGGGCGTCTCCTGACGGACCGCCACGGCGAGCTCGGCGGCGGAGGCGACCTGCGCCTGCACGCCCGCCAGGCGCCGCGCGATGTCGACGGCCGAGACGTCGCCGGGCGGTTCGATGTACTGCCGCCGCATCCGCCAGGCCAGCACCTGCGCCCACGTAACCGAGGTCATCACCCGATTAGACACCGGGCCGCCGACAGAATCGCCCGGCGCTGGGCTCAGGCCAGGCGGTGGCTGAGCTCGGCGAAGGCGTCGCGCACGTCGTCGGCCGTCAGCAGGGTCAGGTCGGCGGCGGTCGCGGCGGATCCGAGCCCGGCCGCCCGCAGCGCCCGGCACGCGCACGCCTTCTCGTACAGGGACCGCGCGAAGCGGCCGTTGCCGAGCTCGTCGATGCGGCCCGTCCCGCAGACGTGCTGGAAGACCAGCGCGAGGTCGTCGAGGGCGCGCTCCTCCCACTGGTCGCCGCCCTGCTCGGCTATGAGCTGGGCTATGCGCAGCAGTTCGTCGGGCCCGTAGGAGGGGAAGTCCACGCGGACGTCGAAGCGGGACGCGAGCCCCGGGTTGGACGCCAGGAAGCGGTTCATGTCGGCCTCGTATCCGGCGAGGACGACCACGAGGCGGTCCCGGTCGTCCTCGGCGCGCTTCAGCAGGACCTGCACCGCCTCGGCGCCGAACGCGTCGCCGCCCGAGTAGCCCGGGTTGGTCAGCGCGTATGCCTCGTCGACGAACAGCACGCCGCCGAGCGCCGAGTCGACGACCTTGTTCGTCTTCAGGGCCGTCGCGCCGAGGTGCTCGCCCACGAGGTCGGCGCGCTGCGCCTCGACCACCTCCGGCCGCGCGAGCAGCCCGAACGCCGCGAAGATCCGGCCGAGGACCCGCGCGACCGTCGTCTTGCCCGTCCCCGGCGGGCCGGTGAACACGAAGTGCCGCGTCGGGGGCCGCGCGACGAGCCCCTGCTCGCGGCGCATCCGCGCCACCTGGAGCTGCGCGGCGATCTCCCGGACCTGCCGCTTCACCGGTTCGAGCCCGATCATCGCGTCCAGCGAGCCGAGCGCCTCGTCCAGCGTCGGCGTCTCGGCGTAGCCGCGGTACCGCTCGGTCACCTCCGCGAATGCCGTCTCGACGTCCTCTTCGAGCAGGGTGACGAGGTCGTCCGCGCTCGGCGCGGCCGGTTCGCCGGACGACGCGACGGCGTCGACGACCCGTACGTCACGCGCGCGCGCCGCCGCCTCGGTGAGCGTGCGGACGAACCTTCCGTTGCCCAGTTCGTCGACGATGCCGCGGCGCTCGACCTCCTCGAAGCGGTCGGACAGCCGGTCGCGGGCGCCGGGCGAGAGGCGGTCCTCGCGGAGGCCCGTGTGGTACTCGGCGATCTGGAGGAGCTCGGCGGGCCGGTACGAGGGGAAGTGCACGCGGGTGCCGAAGCGGGACGCGAGGCCTGGGTTGGAGCCGAGGAACTCCTCCATCTGCGCGTCGTATCCGGCGAGGATGATCACCAGGTTGTCGCGGTCGTCCTCGGCGCGCTTGAGGAGCGCCTGCACGGCCTCGTCGCCGAACCGGTCGGGCTGTCCTTCGGCGGAGTTGACGAGGGCGTACGCCTCGTCGATGAAGAGAAGCCCGCCCAGTGCGGAGTCGACGAGCCGGTTGGTCTTGATGGCGGTGGCGCCCAGGAACTCCCCGACGAGGTCGGCTCGGTGGGCCTCCACCACCGTCTGCCGGGGCAGCAGCCCGAACGCGTAGAAGATCTTCGCGAGGACGCGCGCGACGGTGGTCTTGCCGGTGCCGGGCGGTCCCACGAACACGAAGTGCCGCATGGGCTTCTCCGTGGGGACGCCGGCGGCGGCGCGCATGTGCGCGGCCTCGATGGACGCGGCGATGGAGCGCACCTGCCGCTTGACCGGCTCCAGCCCGATCATGGCCTCGAGCTCGGCGAGGGCCTCCGCGACGGAGATGCCCGGTTCGTCCGTCCCGCCGGCGTCGCCGGTCGCCGCTGCGTCCACGGCACCGGCGGCTTCGGCCGCCTGAGCCGCCGCACGCGGCCGCTGGGCCGCCTGCGCGGCCGCCGGGGCCCCGGAGGACGGGCCGGACGCGTCGTCGCGCGAGGCGCCGGATGAGGGCCGCGCGGACCCGCCGGTATCCCGCCGGTCGGGCCGGTCGCGCTTCTCCGGGCCGGAGGGGTTCCGCCGAGATGCCACCGTCGCGTCCCCCTTCGGGGCGGCCTGCTCCTGCACCCAGCCGGTCTCGTACGCCTCGGCCGGAACCGCGCGCCGCGCCTGGTCCCAGCGGTAGGCGAGCACCGCGAAGGCCGCGGCCCATCCCGGCAGCACGCTCGCCTGCGGAAGCGGATGCGCGATCGCCGCGGTCGCCACCCCCGCCGCGCCGAGCGCGAGCAGCGCCGTCCGCCAGGGCGCGTACCCGCGCAGGCGGAAGGCCATGAACGCCACCGGCAGGGCCAGCAGCGCGAGCAGCAGTTCCGGGCCCAGGTAGGGCGGGTGCCCGCCGTCCGGGTACAGCCGGCCCAGCGGCACCGACAGCGCCAGCCATGACGCGACGACCGCGACCACCGCCATCCCGGTGGGCGAGCGGAGCGTCAGGTGGACGACGATGAGCAGGATGACCGCGAACGCCGCCGTGCCGAGGACCGGCCCGCCCGCGACGACCACCGCCGCCAGCACGAGCGCGACCAGCAGGACCCCGCCGAGGAACCGCAGCCCCGCCGGGATCTGGAAGTAGCGCCAGCGCAGGCGCTCGAAGAGATCCCGCGCCGCGGCGTCCTTCGCCGGGCGGGAGCGGGACCTGCCAAACAAAGCCATCAATAAGCGAGTAAAGCGCAGGACAGGCCCGAACGGGACTCCCCGCGCCGCGTTCATTGACTCCGGTGGAGGCCGCCCGGTCGGGAGTCCTGTTCGCACCGCCGCGAGACCAGGACATTTGTCCTGCGAAGAACCAGAGGTTCGGCTCTTCAGCCTGCCATGGCGCGGTCCGTAGCGTCACGGACATGACAGTCCAGACGACGGAGGCGGCGAGCGCGGTGGAGTTCGCCGGCGTCACCAAGAGCTACGGCGCCGTGCGGGCGGTGGACGGCCTCGACCTGCGGCTCGACCGCGGGACGTCGGTGGCGCTCCTCGGGCCGAACGGCGCCGGCAAGTCGACCGCGATCGGCATGCTCCTCGGCCTGCTGCAACCGGACTCCGGCATGATCACGCTCCTGGGCACGCCCCCTGAGCAGGCGGTGCGAGCCGGTCGTGTCGGGGCGATGCCGCAGAGCGGCAGGTTGATCGGCGGGGTCACCGTACGGGAACTGCTCGGTTTCGTCAGGCTCGCCTATGCGAGAAAGGCCAAAGCGATCGGGCGCGCCTCCACCGTGCCCGCCCTGGGCGAGTTGATGGAGACGGCGCGGATCACGGAACTCGCCGGGCGGAAGGCCGACCGGTTGTCGGGCGGGCAGGCGCAGCGGGTCAGGTTCGCGATCGCCATGGCGGGCGCGCCCGACCTCGTCGTGCTGGACGAGCCCACCACGGGTCTCGACATCGAGGCACGGCGGGAACTGTGGGCGGCCGTCCGCGGATACGCGGAAAGGGGCGGCACGGTGCTGTTCTCCACGCACTACCTGGAGGAGGCCGACGACCATGCGGACCGCATCGTCGTCATGGACCGCGGACGGGTCGTCGCCGACGGCACGAGCGACGGCATCAAGCGGCGCGTGCCGGGCCGCACGGTCAGCTTCGACCTGATAGGCCGCGCGCCGTCCCTGGACGTCCTGCCGGGCGTCGTCAGCTGCGAGGTCGGCGGCGGCCGGGCCAGGCTCCACACCACCGACTCCGACGCGACCGTCCTGGCGCTCGCCGAGGCGGGCCTCGTCCGGAACCTGGAGGTGACGGGCGCCCGGCTGGAGGAGGCGTTCCTCACCCTGACCCATGCCCGCGGCGCGCACGCGGAGGGAGGCGCACGATGATCGTGCACTACGTCCGGCTGGAGATGGTGCGTCTCCTGCGCGACCCCGGCTACCTGGTGATGAGCCTGGTCTCGCCGCTGACCATGTACCTGGTGTTCACCTCGCTGGACCTGACCGGTGACTCCGGGCAGGGCGGCGCGGTGTACTCGATGGTGGGCATGGCCGGCTTCGGCGCCATCGGCGCGGTCATGGGCAGTGGCGTCGCCATAGCCGAGGACAAGCCGATCGGCTGGATACGGCAGCTCCGCCTCCTACCGCTACGGCCACTGGACGTCGTCGTCGGGCGGGCGCTGTGCGCGATGGTCGTCACCCTCCCGCCGATCCTGTCGGTGTGCCTTGCAGGAGCCCTGGTGAACGGGGTGTCGCTCGGCGCCGGGCAGTGGGCCGCCGTTCTGGTGCTGCTGTGGGCGGGCATCGCGCCGATCGCCGTGCTCGCCATCGGGCTTGGCTATCTGCTCACGGGCCAGCAGGCGCAGATGGCGGGGCTCGTCTACTACATGGGCCTGTCCCTGCTCGGCGGCCTGTGGGTCCCCATCTCGAAGTTCCCCGGCTGGCTGGAACGCCTCGCCACCGCCACCCCCATCAACCGCTATGGGGAGCTCTCCTGGCGCGTTACCGACGGCGACGCTCCGTCCCTTACAGGGGTACTAGTCCTCGCCGGATGGGCGGTCCTGTTCGCTGCGGTCGCCGTGTACGGCTACCGGCGCTCGGCGCGTTCGGCGTGAGCGTCCCCATCCGCGTACCGTTTGCGCGTGAGCGAGGAGAGCACCGGGTGAGGCTCTGGAAGGACGCCCCGCCCCGGCGGACGCCCGACCTGGACCTGGACAAACTGGACCGCAACGGCCCCGAGGGCGGCGCGTTCGTCTTCTGGCTGATCATCCTGCTGTGGCCGCTGCGCGACATCGTCGAGGGCCGGTCGCACCCCGTGTGGCTGGCCGTCCTCGCGCTGCTCGCGTTCGCGGCCGTGCACATCGCCGTGGCCCGCACCGCGTTCGACGGGCGGGTGCCGATCAAGGTGCCGGTGGGGCTGCTGCTCGTGGAGGCGGGCGTGGCGTCCGCCGCCACAGCCGGGTTCCAGCACCGGTGGTTCACGCTGTGGCCGCTGCTGGGGCTGGCCACCGGCATCGTCGTGGGGCACATGCCGCGCCAGACGAAGGGCCCGGAACTGCCGATGCTCGTCGGCATCGGAGGCGTCTCTGCGCTGTGCATCCTCGTCTCCACGGCCGCCGGGGAGGACGCGCAGACCGTCCTGGGCAGTTGGTACGGCGTGGTCACCGCAGCGCTGGTGACGGCGGTCGTGCTGCGCCTGTTCACCGTCATCGGCATGCTCCGTGCGGCGCGCGAGGAGCTGGCGAAGGCGGCCGTCGAGCAGGAACGGCTCCGCTTCTCCCGTGACCTGCACGACCTGCTCGGCCACACGCTGTCGGTCATGGTGGTGAAGGCGCAGGCCGTCCGGCTGGTCGCCGAGCGCGATCCCGCGGTGGCCGCCGAGCAGGCCGCCGACATCGAGAAGGTCGGGCGGCAGGCCCTCGGCGAGGTGCGCCAGGCGGTCTCCGGCTACCGCGGGCGCGGCCTTGCCGAGGAGCTCGACGCGGCGGTCACCGCGCTGGCGGACGCGTGCGTGGACGCGGCCGTCCGCCGGGCCGGGCCGCCGCTGCCGCCGGAACCGGACGCGCTGCTCGGCTGGGCGGTGCGGGAGGGCGTCACGAACGTGATCCGGCATAGCGGCGCCCGGAGCTGCGCCATCGCGATCCGCAACGACGGCGGCAGCGCGACCGTGGAGATCAGCGACGACGGGACCGGCCCGGGCCGGAACGCCGCCGCCGGAGCGGTCGGCGCCGCGCACGCGGCCACCGGCCGGGACGGCGGTGACGGCGACCGGTCCCGCGCGGAGCCCCAGGGGCTCTCGCTGGGCTCCGGCGGGCACGGCCTGCGGGGGCTGGCGGAACGGATGGAGGCCGCCGGCGGCACCCTCCGCACGGGGCCCGCGCCCGGCGGCGGGTTCCTGCTGACGGCCACCGTGCCGATCTGACGGGTGCCGCCGGCGCGGACCAGCGGACCAGGGCGGCGCGGCGGCCGGACGGCGCGCCGCGACGCCGGTGGAGAATGGGGCCTGGAGGAAGCCCGTGATCAAAGTTCTGCTCGCCGAGGACCAGGGCATGATGCGCGGCGCGCTCGCGCTGCTGCTGGGCCTCGAAGAGGACCTGGAGGTCGTCGCGCAGGTCGGCGACGGCGCGCGGGTGCTCGAAGAGGCCCTGCGGACGCGCCCGGACGTGGCGGTGCTCGACATCGAGATGCCGGGCCGCAGCGGCCTCGACGTGGCGGCCGACCTGCGCCGCGAACTGCCGGGCTGCAAGGTCCTCATCGTCACCACGTTCGGCCGTCCCGGCTACCTGCGGCGGGCGATGGAGGCGGGCGCGAGCGGCTTCCTGGTGAAGGACGGCCCGATCGAGGACCTCGTCGCCGCGCTCCGGCGCGTCCTGGCCGGCGAGCAGGTCGTCGACCCCGCGCTGGCGACCGCCGCGCTGTCGGTGGGACCGAACCCGCTGACCGAGCGGGAGCGGGACGTGCTGACCGCCGCGTCCGACGGCGCGACCATCGCCGACATCGCCGGGCGGCTGCACCTGTCGGAGAGCACCGTCCGCAACTACCTGTCCTCGGCGATCGGCAAGACGGGTGCGCGCAATCGCATCGAGGCGGTGGGGACGGCCCGCCACAATGGCTGGCTGTGACCACCGAACACGTCCCTGAGGACGCCCCTTCCACCGGCCCGGCCGACGCGCTGCCCGGTCTCGATCCCGCTACCCCTGCGCATAGGGACGCCACGCGCGCGGCTGGCTACGAGATCGAGCGGGAGCTGCGGGACGCGCTCGCCGGAGGCGACCGCCCGGTCAGGATCGCGGGCGTGGACGAGGTCGGCCGCGGCGCCTGGGCGGGCCCCGTCGTGGTGTGCGCCGCGATGACCGACCTCAGCGCGCCGCCGGTGCTGCGCGGGCGCGGTGACCGGACCGTCGCGCTGACCGACTCCAAGCTGCTCACGGCCGCGCATCGCGCGTCGTTCGCCGAGGTGCTTCCGGGATGGCTCGCCGGGCACGCCATCGGCGCGTCCGCGCCGGAGGAGATCGACGAGGTCGGCATGACCGAGGCGCTGAGGCGCGCCGCCGTGCGCGCGCTGGAGGCGCTGCCGCACCCGCCGGACGTGGTGATCCTGGACGGCAAGCACGACTTCCTGCGCCGCCCCTGGCGGGTGCGCTGCGAGATCAAGGCGGACCAGCGGTCGGTGACGGTCGCGGCGGCGTCCGTCCTGGCGAAGGTCCACCGGGACGGCCTGATGGCGGATCTGGAGCACGAGCATCCCGGCTACGGGTTCGCCGACAGCGCCGGATACCCGTCTCCCGTCCACCAGCGGGCACTGGAGGAGTCCGGGCCCACCCCGCACCACCGGCTCTCCTGGTCCTACCTCGACGACCTGCCGCGATGGCGGCACCTGAAGAAGCACCGCGACCCGCTCGCCGGGGAGGGGCAGCTCAGCCTCCTGTGAGGGCGCCTCCGCGCGGGCGCATGAGTCATCCCCCTCAGCCCGGGTACGCGTCGGTCTACGGGAGGTGCAAGCCATGGACGCCGTCATCAAGAAGCTGCTGCGCGAGTCCGGCGAGACGTTCGCGGAGGAGGCCGGGATCCCGCTGAAGGACCAGCCCGCGGCGCTGTTCAAGCTGCTCGTCATGGCGAACCTGCTGAGCGCCCGCATCTCGTCGGACATCGCGCTCGCGGCCGCGCGGGAGCTGTTCGAGGCGGGCGGCGGGACGCCGCGCGGCATGGCGAAGCTGACCTGGCAGGAACGCGTGGACGCGCTGGGGCGCGGCCACTACGTCCGCTATGACGAGAGCACCGCGACGCGGCTCGGGGACATGGCGGAGATAGTCCAGGACAAGTACAAGGGGGACCTGCGCAAGCTCGCCATAGAGGCGGGACGCGATCCGCACAAGGCCGCCGAGCTGCTCCAGGAGTTCCCCGGCATCGGGCCGACGGGCGTCGACATCTTCTGCCGGGAGGCCCAGGCGATGTGGCCGTGGCTGCGCCCCTACGTCGACTCGCAGGTCAAGAAGGGCGCGGAGCGGGTGGGGCTGCCCACCGACGCCGGCAAGCTCGCCTCCAAGGTCCCGGAGAAGGACCTGGCGCGGCTGAGCGCCGCACTGGTACGCGTGGCCCGCGACAAGAAGCTTGCCGACGCCGTCAAGGCCTGATACGCGCGCCCGGCGCGCCGGCGGCGCGGCGTTATGCGGCCCAGCCCCCCGGCCGCGCGCTGGCGGCGCCCGGCCCACGCGCCTATGGTCTCGCGGGAGGCTCGTCGGA
>NZ_JBEPCJ010000039.1:82526-90829 GCF_040299565.1 Spirillospora sp. NPDC000708 | reverse complement strand
CGGGCCGCTCGTTCTCGGCGGGTGCGCCCTCGGCGGCGCCCGCCGCCGCGTTCCCGGCGGCCGCCTCGGGGCCCTCGCCCGCCGCCGCGGGGTCGTGCGCGGGGGCGTGCGCGGAGCCGCCTCCGGGCCCGCCGAGGAGGGCCGCCAGGTCCGCGGCCGCGGGGAAGTAGTTCCACAGGCCGTCGCTGCACACCAGCAGCGTGCCGGGGCCGGTCGGGCGGAACGTCGCGACGTGCGGCCGGACCTCGCCCGCGTCCGCGCCCAGCCAGGCGGTGATGACGTGCGCGTTCGGGTGCGCCTCCGCCTCGGCCTCGGTCAGCGCGCCCTGCGCCACCATGATCGCGGCCCACGAGTCGTCCTCGGTGAGCTGCCGGGACGCGCCCAGCTCGGCCATGTCGCCCGTGTTCGGCTCGGTGCCGCCGGTGTTCGGCTCGGTGTCGTCCGGTCCGAGGCCCTCCGGCCGCGTCGCGTCCGGACGGGTCTCCTCCTCGCCGGAGTCGGCCGTCCCGTCCCCGTCGGCGGACAGCCAGTAGGCCCGGCTGTCGCCGACCCAGCCGACGGTCAGGGCGCCGCCGCGCGTCACCGCCGACACGTACGTGCACGACGGCGCCTCCGACGGGGACGCGGCGAGCGCCGCGACCGCGTCGGCCGCCTTCAGCGCCGCCGCGCGGGTCGCCTCCTCGGGGTCGCGGCCCGCGTCCAGCAGCGCCGCCAGCTCGGCGGCGGCGGTGTCGGCGGCCGCGCGGGACGCCTCGTCCGGACGCTGCGACGAGCCGACGCCGTCCGACACGACCGCGACGACGCCGGCGGCGTGCGCGGCGAGGGCGATCGCGTCCTCGTTGCGGCTGTAGCGGCGGCCGCGGTCGCTGGCGCCCGCGGCCGCGAGCGGTCCGGACCCGTTCGCGGCCGGGCCGGCGGCTCCGCCGGCGGCCGGAAGGCCGATCTCGACATGGTCGCGTTCGGCGGGCTGGCGCAGGCCGCACCGCTCGCAGTAGCCGTCCGCGTCGATCGCCGCGCCGCCGCACTCCGGGCACGGGCGGGCCTCGCCCGCCGCGCGGCGCCGCGCGATCGAGGCGGAGCTCTGCCGGATGGTCGCGCCCTCCCGGGGCGCCGCGCCGCTCCCCTCGGGACCGGCGGGCGGCGGGTCGCCGAGCTTGTGCCCGCAGTTCTCGCAGAACACGTAGCCCGGGTAGACGATCTCCCCGCACACCGGGCAGGTCGGTTCGGCGGGCTTGGCCGCGGCCGTGCCGTCGACGGGGGCTGCGGTCGGGTCGTCGGTCACAGCAGCGTCCTCGGGCGTACGGCGTTGGCGGAGTCGATGAGCAGGCGCGACTCGGCGCGGTCGCGGGAGCGGCGCGCCAGTTCCCGGTAGGTGCGCTCCAGCCGGCGCCGCAGCGGGGTCTCGGCGAGCGGCGCGCCCATGAGCGCACCGCCCTGCGCACCGCCCGGCGCGCCGTTGCCGGAACCGGCGGGCAGCCAGTCGAGCGCGGCCTCCAGGATCTCGGCGGCGAGCCGGTCGCGCCGCTCGTCGTCCAGGTCGAGGCCCTCCAGCCGCTCGCCCGCCGCGACCAGCTCGGCCGCCGTCAGGTCCGCGGGCGCGCGGCCGCGCACCGCCGTCGCGACGGCCGCGACCTGCGCCGGCACGTACCGGATGGAGATCTTCGGCACCGCGTCCAGGGCCTGCACCGCGGCGGCGCGGCGGCCCGCGGCCAGGTGCACGCGGGCCAGCCCGAACGCCGCCGTGAGGTAGCCGTGGTCGGTCCGCCACACCAGCTCGAACAGCCGGACGGCCTCGTCCGGCGCGGAGTGCTCGCGGCAGTAGGCGAGGCCGAGCTTCGGCGCCGCCTCGCCGGGCAGCAGCGAGTACAGCCGGTCGAAGCACCGCTCGGCGTCGGCGACCCGCCCCGAGGCGAGGAGCGACACGGCGCGGAACCAGTCCACCCGCCAGTCGCCGGGAAGGCTCTGCGCGAGGCCGTCCAGCAGGGCCGACGCCTCGTCCGCGCGGCCCGTCTCGATCTTGACGCGGGCGAGCGCCAGCATCACCTCCGGGGTGCGCTCCGGCGCGCTCTCCAGCACCGGGCCGAGCTGCTCGTCGTCCAGCGCGGTCAGCCCGGCCAGGAACGCGGCGGCCGGGTCGGCGCCGTCCACCAGCGGCACCGGCAGCGCGGACGCCGCGACCTCCGGCGGGACGGGCGGCAGCGCGGACTCGGCCGCCAGGTCGCCCGCCATCCACGGGTCGAAGCGCTCCGGCCCGAACAGCGCGGACGGCGCGGGGCGCGGCGCGCCCTCCTCGGCGGCCAGCACCTCCCGCAGCACGCCGGTGAGCTGCTCCGCCATCTCCGCCGCGTCCTGGAACCGCTCCGCGGGCGCCTTGTGCGTCGCCCGGCGCAGGAACCGGTCGTAGGACTCGTACCTCTGGAGCAGCGGCACCTCCTCGCGCGGCGGCAGGCTCTCCGCGTACGCCCGGGTGTAGCCCTTGAACGGGAAGCTCAGCACGGCCAGCGCGCGCCCGACCGTGTAGAGGTCGGAGCTGATCGACGGGCCGACGTCGGCGATCTCCGGCGCCTGGTATCCGATGGTGCCGTAGATGGCGCCGTCCGGGTCGTCCAGCCGCCGGACGCCGCCGAGGTCGATGAGCTTCAGCTCCTCCTCGGACTGGATGACGTTGTCGGGCTTGAAGTCGCAGTAGACCAGGCCCTTGGCGTGCAGGTAGTCGAACGCGCGCAGCACCTCGAGGCCGTAGGCGATGGCCTGCGTGAGCGGCAGGTGCTTCTCGCCGGTGGGCTGCGGCTGCTCCAGCAGGATGTCCTTGAGCGACTGGCCGCCGACGTACTGCATGACGATGTAGCCGTCGCCGTCGTGCTCGACGAAGTTGTAGATCTTGACGATGTTCGGGTGCTCGACCTCGGCGAGGTAGGCGCGCTCCGCCGCGGCGGCGGCCATGGCGTCGGCGTCCCCGGTGTCCAGCAGGCCCTTGAGCACCACCCACCGGTTGCTGACGTTCTTGTCCTGCGCGAGGTAGATCCAGCCGAGGCCGCCGTGCGCGATGCAGCCGAGCACGCTGTACTGCCCGCCGACCAGGTCGCCGGGGCTGAGCTTCGGTGTGAAGGAGAACCCGGTGCCGCACTTCGGGCAGAACCCCTCGGTGCGGCCCGGCCGGTCGGGGCGGCCGCGCCCGACGGGCTCGCCGCAGTTGGAGCAGTACCGCTTGCTCTCCGCGACCTGCGGGTCGCTCATCACCGCCGAGGACGGGTCCCGGTACGGGACGCGGGGCACCTCGACGAGACCGGCGCCGAGCATCCCGCGCCGTCCGGACGACCGCGACGAGCCGGTGCGGGTGCTGCCGGTGCGGGTCGTGCCGCTCGTGCCGGTCGTTCCGCTCGTCCCGGTCGAGGCGGACGGCTGGTCCGGGGGCGAGCCGCATTCGTCGCAGTAGCCGTCGACGATCGTGCCGGAGCAGCCCGGCTGGCGGCATTCGCCGTCCGGCGGGGCGGACGCCCCCGACGATCCGGACGGCGCCTGCGCGGCCGGGGCGGCCGCCGAGCCGCATTCGTCGCAGTAGCCGTCCACGATCGTGCCGGAGCAGCCCGGCTGGGTGCAGGCGTCCGGCGCGCCGGACCCGGAGGCGGGCGACCCGGACGCGGAGGATCCGGAGGTGGGCGACGTGTTCGGCGAAGCGGGCGGCATGCCGCATATGACGCAGTAACCGTCCTCGATGGTTCCGCCGCAGCCCGGCACGGTGCACTGGCTCAACGTTCCGCTCCCTTCGCCCGCGAGGTGATGGCCTGCTGGTATCCCGACAGCGTCACGGTCGCCTCGCGCAGGTCGCACGGCGAGGTCCAGAGCAGCTCGCGGGCCCGCTCGTAGATCGCGGCGAGTTCGGCGTCCTCGGACCCGCCGAGGCGGGCGGCCTTCGCCCGGTACGCCTCCAGCCGTCCGCGCAGTTCCTCGCGCCGGTCCAGCAGGCCCCGGATCACCTCGACGTCCCGGCGGGCCTGGTCCAGCGCGGCGTGCATCGCCCGGTCCAGGTCCGCGACCCGGTCGGCGAGGTCGTTCCAGCCGCCGCCGGCCGCCGTGCCGTGCGGCGGCCGGCCGACGGCGGCGAGCCGGTCGGCGAGCGTGGCGGACATGTCCGGTAGATCCGGCAGTACCGGCGAGGCGATCTTCGCGAGCACCTCGTCGCGGACGCGGCGCGCCTCCGCCTCCGTGCCGCGCAGCGCGTCGAGCACGGCCGCGATCCCGGCGATCCGGTCGGCGAACCCCTCGCGCAGCCGCTGCGCCTCCTCGAGGCCGCGCCGCACGTCCGCCAGCGCGGTGCGCAGCGCGTCCAGCCGACCGGTGTCGGCGCGCCCGCCCTTCGCCAGCGCGAGCGGATCGGCGCGCACGACCGCGGCCACGGTGCGCAGCTCGGCGGTCAGCCGGTCCAGGTCGGGGTCCGTGCCGCCCAGCGCGGCCAGCAGGTCGGCGGCGGCGCGCTGCTCGGCCTCCACCTCGGCGAGCCGGGACAGCAGCGCCGACCAGACGGCGTCGAGCGCGGCGACGGTCTTGGCGACGTCCTCGTACAGCGGCGTCATCCGCGCGACCACCGCCTGCAGCGTCAGCCTCTCGCCGGACGGGACGGCCAGCAGCGTCCGGCGCTCCAGCGGGACCTCCTCGGCCGGCAGCTCCACCGACGGCCCGGCCAGCAGCCGGGTCAGCTCGGCGAGCCGCGACCGGTCCGGCCGCGGGTGGAGGGCGCGCAGCCGCTCGGCCTCGCCGAGCGTGCGCCCGTAGTGGTCGAACAGCGCCCAGATCTCCGCCATCCGCGACCGCACCTCGGCCTGCACGCGCCGCGTCTCCCCGTCCAGCGCCGCGCCGTCCAGCAGCTGGTACCCCGGATGCCCCTCCAGTTCGAGCAGGGCCGTGCTGATGCGCTCCTTCTCGTCGCGCAGCTGCGCGAGCGCCCGGTCGGCCCCGTCCCGGTCCAGCGGGGGCCGGGCCGCCCACACGTCGTTCACCGCCCGTCCGCGATCATGCGTTCGCCCCCGATTCCCCCGAATAGAGCACGTTTTGGGGCACAGTGTTCACCATGCGGCGTGGGCATCTCAAGCGAGCCCGCGATCGGAGCGCGCCGTGCCGCCCGTCCTGCGTCAGGTGACGCTTTCCGGGCGTTCCCGCCACTGCGAAATGTCAGTGTTCGAACGTATGATCGAACCATGGCGAACGTTGCGACGCACCTTCGGACCACCCCCGCGCACGACGCGGCCGGCACCGTGCTCACCGCCGCCGAGATCGCGGCCCTCGCGCTCTCCCTCGCGCACCTCGGCGCCGGCCCGCAGGCCGCCACCGCCCGCCGCGCCCTGCGCTCCCTCCTCGACAACGCCGGCCACGACGACGTGGTCGCCGCGACCCTGGCCACCCTCACCGCGCCCCTGGACGCCTCCACCGCCGACCGCGCCCGCGTCATCGCCGCGGCCATCACCGAGCACCGCGTCGTCCGGCTCTGCTACGGCGACGCCGGCGCCAACGTGACGATCCGCGAGGTGGAGCCCGTCACCTGCCTCGTCCACCGCGACCACTGGTACCTCGTCGGCTGGTGCCGCATGCGGCGCGGCGTCCGCGCCTTCCGCTTCGACCGCATCCTCGCCGTCGAGTCCACCGGCCTGCCCTCGCGCCCCCGCCGCGCCGACCGCTACCTGCCGTTCCAGCGCCGGACGGCGCACGCGGCCTGACGGGGGCCGGGCCGGCGCCGCGCCCTCAGCGCAGGACGCGGCGCCGGCCCCGCACGGCCCGCCCGAGCAGGCGGCCGGTCGAGCGGGCCAGCCGGCCCGCCGGCGTGCGCGACGGGTCGTCGCGCTGCTCGGCGCGCAGGCCGTGGATGATCTCCTCGACGGCCTTGCGGGTCAGGTCGCGCACCTCGGTGACCGCGCGGTCATCGTCCGCGCGGCCCTCCCACAGCGAGGTGTCGATCGGCTCGCCGAAGCCGAAGTAGAGCCGCTGCGGGCGCGGGATCGGCGTCGGGCCGATGCCGCGCGACACCGGCATCAGCACGTCGTCGCGCATTCCGCGCTCGCCGAGGACGGCGCGGCCGAGCAGCCTCGCCGGGGCGAGCAGCGGGCTGCCCGGGTCCAGCACGGTGGTGAACATCTCCTCCACGCCGACCGAGCCGAACGGGATGATCGGGCAGCCCGCCTCCACGGCGAGGCGGGCGAAGCCCAGCCGGCCCTCCCATTGCAGCCGGTACCGGTCGGCGCGGTCGCGCGTGGCCTCCCGCGCGCCCCCGGGGAACACCACGACCATCTGCCCGTCGCTCAGCAGGGCCCGGCAGTTGGCGCGGGTCCCGTCCACCGAGCCGCCCAGGTCCATCACGCTGCGCCACCCCGGGATCCGCCAGTGCGCGTGGTCGGCCAGCGACCGCACCCACACCCCGCGCCGCCGGTGGATCTCGAAGAAGATCAGCGGCGCGTCGACGACCCCGTACACCGTGTGGTTGCCGACCAGCAGCGCCGGACCCGTCCGGGGCACGTTCTCCATGCCGTGGAAGACAGGCGAGGTGTACGCGCGCCACGGTTCGAGCGCCAGGTCCGCGGCGCGGATCAGCGCGCCGGACGGCGGGGTCCAGTCGAGGGGGGAGGCCATGGCGACCGATCGTAAAGGAGGCCGACCGCCGCTCCTGACCCGAGGGTCAGCGACCGCTTACTCGAGCGGCTCGTAGAACGAGTCGACCGCCGGCTGCCCGGTGTAGTTGGGACCGGCCTGGTCGTCGGCGCCCAGGTACCGGAAGGGGAACCGCACCTCGCGCCGCCCCCGCAGGGAGATCCGGCGGCGCCGCCCGTCGTAGTGGAACCCCGCCTCGCGCAGCGCCGCCCCGACCCGCCGCCCGCCTGCGCCTCCGCCCGGACCTCCGCTCGAAGCCCCGCCGGAGGACCCGTCCGCGAGCCGGACGCTCGCCGCGTCGAAGTTCGCCACGAGCAGCCCGTCCGCGCTGAGCCACGACGCGGCGCGTGCCAGGACGCCCAGCTTGTCGCCGACGTAGTGCAGGCCGTGCACGCACGTGATCAGGCCGTACGGCGCGTCCGGTGCCCACTCCGCGACGGACGCCGTGACCAGCCGCACGGCGCTCGCCGCGGGCAGGTAATGGCCGGCCAGGTCGACGCCCGTGATCCGCGCGTCCGGGCGGCGGGCGGCGGCCTCGGCCAGCGCCCGTCCCGCGCCGCAGCACAGGTCGAGCCAGCCGTGGTCGATCTCCGCGAGGACGTCGATCCCGAGCTCCCGCCCGTACGACCTGAGCGTCCGCTCCCGGTTCATGGCGCAGTTGGCCACCACCGGTGACCTTTCCAACGTCACGTCGTCCAGCCGCCGCTCCATGCCCGGATTCTGGCACCGCGCGCGGCCCGGCGACGGCGGACGCCCGAAGAACTAGCATTGCGGCGGTGAGCGCCCGGGACGTCCTTGAGCATCTGCAGCGGCTCGGCATGTCCGGATACGAGGCCAAGGCGTACGTGGCCCTGGTCGGGGCGGGCAGGCCGGTCAACGGGTACGAGGTGGCGAAGCGCTCCGGGGTCCCGCGCAGCACGGTGTACGAGACGCTCGGCAAGCTGGTGGCGCGGGGCGCCGCCTACGAGCTGCGGGGATCGTCCGACGCGACCGAGTACCTGCCGCTGCCGCCCGACGCGCTCCTGGACCGGATGCGGCGGGAGTTCGACGGGTCGGTGGACGTGCTGCGGTCGGCGCTGCCCGCCGTGGCGGCGGCCCCCGAGGGCCACCTGATCCACGGGCTGAAGGACGCCGAGGCCATGCTGGACCGGGCGGAGGACGTGATCGCCGGTGCCCGGCGCGACCTGTTCATGTCCGTGTGGCCGGAGGAGATGCGGCGGCTGCGGGAGGCGGTCGTCGACGCCGCCGGGCGGGACGTCGAGGTGTCGGTGGTCTCGTTCGGCGAGGACGCCGACCCCTTCGGCGGGGACGGTGACGGGGCCGTCTACCAGCACCGGTACTCCGCGCCCGAGGCCGTCCTGGAGGATCTCGGCTACCGGCTCCTGGTGGTCGTCGGCGACCGGCGGGAGGCCGTCGTCGGCGGGGTCGGCGAGGGCGCGGCGTGGGGGATCTACACGGCGGACCCGGCGGTCGCGCTGATGGCGGCCGAGTACGTCCGGCAGGACATCGCCCTGCAGATCCTCGCGGACCGGGTCGGCGCCGGGGAGCTGGACCGCCTGTTCGCCACCGACCCCGGCCTCCTGCGCCTGCTCGGCCGCACCACCTCCTGACGCGTCGGGAGGGGGTGCGGCGGGCGGCGTGCGAGACGCCGGCGGGGACGGCGCGGG